>JAFGDW010000055.1 GCA_016931935.1 Candidatus Zhuqueibacterota bacterium
TTAGTATCTGAGTAATTATTTTCTGCACAAATTTGGCAGAATATTTCTTGAATAATTCTTTAATGTGGTAATCGGTGACCAGTAATCAGTTATCGATCACCGATTACAGATCACTGATTACCGATTACGACAAAAATATCCTGTTTGGTTCTGGCTACGCCAGGTTGGGGTGAAGAAATGTGGACTTTTCGTTCAGACATTATTTACAGATTTTCTGCTAATTGAAAATCCGCCGTGGTGCAAATATGTTAAAAACTTTTCAGATACTAAAATCCAATTGACATTCCAAAATTAGGAATCCGTGGAAATAATTTTACAACAACCCGTTCCCATCGATCATCGTTATAGTCCCATTCATAGGCAAACACGTTTTCTCTGTCGAGTAGATTGATGACTTCCAGGTACGTTTCCAGGGTAAGTCTTTTCAGCGTGAAGCTGCGCGCAATACGAACATCAATACGTTGATAGGACGGTAAACGTCCTGAATTACGTTGCCCATAAATTTGCTGCCATTCGTCGTCGGTTGTTTGTACAAATTGACTCGGTGTATACGGATAACCGCTGCCATAAAGCCCCTTTAACCGTAGCATCCATTGGTGACCAATATTGATATCAGCCACAATGGAAAGTGTGTGGCGTTGGTCGCTGATGCGGGGAATATATCCGGCGATATTTCCCAGGGAATCTTCTTTGGCATCGAGAAAACCATAACTAATCCAGCCGGACACTCGGTTCCAATTACCACTAATAAAAAAATCGAGACCGCGAGCGTAGCCTTTGCTGTCGTTGGTACGGGAATTATTGAGTCGGCCGTTCCGATTTTCATAGGCAATCAGGCGATCGTACTCTTTGTCGTAGGCTTCCAGTTTGAGCGTTACATTTGAATAAAGCGGGTATTCCACGCTGATGATATGGTGGATGGCTCGTTGTGCCTGCGTGTTATCGGACGATTCATACGCATATTTAAATTCTTTATATGATGGCGATTGATAGTAATATCCCCATGCAGCGCGGAATATCGGACCCCAATTTGTAATATATGACATATTGATGCGCGGACTGATGTCCAAATCCCGATTAAATCGAAAATAGTCCATGCGGATTCCCACATTGGCAAACAGGTTATTTACGATTTGCCAGTTATCTTCCACATAGCCATCGACCTTGTAGGAGACAGGTTTAATATGTTGGGAATCGCTATCGATATAAAGCTCTTGTGTTGTATCGGCAAGTGATCGCTCATTGTTTCCCCAGGCATTATAAACGTCCCAATTATTCGTGTATTTGTAGCGAATATCTTTATAACTGAAACCGGTGACTATTTCATGAAACGGTGTTATTTTAAAATTGACATCATGTTTAATTTCGGATGTTTTGACAACCAGGTCACGATTTTGTGTTTCTTTATAATTATTATAGTAGTAAAATGACCGCTTATATTGGGGATGGTATAAATACTGCTCCCAATTGTAGTTGTCAAATTCATCTTCATTATCAAGTTCATCATAATAAGAGGCAATTGTCTTCATGAAACATTGGGAATTGAAAGTGTGGGTGTAGGAGAACGCGAATAAATTGTTATGATACAATGCGCGATTATCCCGAAAGTGACTCTGTGTTGTGTACACGTCCAGTCCATAATAGAGATCGTGATAATGCTCACTGTTCAGGTTCGGGCCATCGGAATAATTATCTCCCGAATGAATAAATTGAAAGGCGAGTTTTTTCCCAGGGGACAGAGTGTTGGCAAATTGCCCCTGAATATCATAAAAGCCAATTTTAAGCACATCATCTTCACCCAATACATCCAGGATATATTGCAAATAACTTTTTCTGACGCCTATAAGAAAGGAACCTCCGGGAATCGGCCCCTCGGCAACAAGCCCGACTTCCATCATGTTGCCATCGACCTGGGCGGAAAATCGATCGGGATTTCCTTCCCGATACTCGATATTCATGATTGAAGACATTTTATCGCCATAACGGGCTGTAAAACCACCCGTAATTAAATCGACTTTTTTTAACAAATCCATATTGAATATTGCCACACTTGCATTTGGCGCTTCTTTTACATGAAATGGCCGATACACCTGTGCACCGTTAACAATAACCAAATTTTCATCGACCATACCTCCGCGAACGTTAAACTCGCTGCTCATGCCATTATTCGATGAAACGCCGGGCAATGTTTTAACTGACCGATATATATCCCCAAACGAACCCGGCATATTCACAATCTTTTTTGATTCCACGGACAGGTTACTTACTGATTTTTCCTGCTCCGTAATTTTGGGCTGAATGATCGTTACTCCCTGCATCAAATACGTGGTAGGCATTAACGCTATATTCAATTCGATAACGTTGCCGGATTGAACAGAAAGCGCCTGCTCCGATGTTTGATAGCCCATCATACTGATTTGAAGGACGTAACTGCCGGGCGCGATTGTAAACGTGTAATTGCCATGCTTATCAGCGGCTGCGCCACGTTGCGTGTTCACCAGCGAAATATTTGCATAGGGCAGTCCCTGACCGGTTTTTTGATCGTAGACGCGGCCGGTTAATTCAGCGGCACATAGTGAATCCGTTTCAGAAAGTACGGAGAATAGAAAAAACAGAGCGAAAATCAATTGAGTTTTAGATTTGAACATCAGATAATCCTTGTTGTTGGTAGGCAGACATGATGATTAATTAGTAGACTCGAATGGTCGTTAATAGTACGTTCAATGTAAAAATAGATGGAAGGAGTTTTCTGCTTGCAGCATATTTTGCTGTAAAATTGATGAATCCCCCATAATGTACAGTGACATTACTTTTTGGAAAACGTCGTTGGCCTATTTTAGTTCCGTGATTTTGGATTTTGATAACCGGTAGTTTTGATAGTAGTATTTCAGGCAAAGGGGAGACGAATCCCCCCTTCGCCCTAGGAGAAGACATCAACTGAGTCGTGGGTCGATGTCTCATTTTTTTTGGGGTGAATTTTGAATATTTTGTGTTCACAAGTATAGTCGTTTTGGGATAAGAAAAGGTCACATTGAATTTGATTTTTTTTAATAAGTTGAATTTTGAATGAAGTAAATGGTTGTGGATGAATTGTAAAACGGGAAGTGGTAATTTTATTCATGATGAATAGCAACAATTTATTATTGATGATAAACCAAGTATTTTTGAAATACATGGTTTGTGGAGGTATTGAATACGAAGAAATATAAAATATGAATCATTAGTAGAAGAAAACGCCTTCGGCTACGCTCAGGCTGAAGCGTCTTCTTGCGGTGGGTCCTTCGATAAACTCAGGATGTACTTCGTAGAACCGAGATAAATCCTTTAATCTTAATGATACTAAAATCTCAACTGGTCATTCAAATATGAAATGAACGACTACGGTTGAAGTGAATTTAGATTTTTTCGATGTTGTAAATAGAGTGCAATACCAATCGCCAGAATAAAGCCAATCCATATCACCATTGCGGAGAAAGGTCGTCGGGGAATGGAAACTGGTCCGTTATCGCCAATTAAAATAAACGGCGCCCAGTAAAATGGATCGCGCTGCTCAGCGCTCGCTTGTGCAAGGTAATCACGCTTGGCATGTTGCAGCGCCTGGCTTTTACTCATACCAGATTTTATGTGCGCATAAAATCGTGTCATAATAATGGAAGTCGCCTCATCCTCGACATTCCACAACGATACCAGCGTGCTGGGAACACCGGCATAGAGAAATGCCCGTGAAACACCAATCATCCCCTCGCCTTTACTCAATTGTCCCAGCCCTGAATTACAGGCACTAAGAACCGCAATATCTGCATTCAGTTTGAGATTAAAAATCTCAAATGTGTGTAAAAAGCCATCATCGCTGGCTTTTTTGTCCTGTGACAGAATGAGTTTTGAGTATAACGGATTCTGATGATCCACCTGAAAATGCGTCGCCAGATGTAGAATCCGATAATCGGATGCCTCTGTTTTGATACGGCTTTCCTCAGCGTTTTTTCCGATATGGATGCGGTTCTCCGCGTGTCGAAATACCCGTGCGATCGATTTTACTTCTGTTTCTGAATACGGTAATGCGCTGAAGTCAGATGACACTGGCGCGATTTTATCCGGGGCGCGTTGTGAGGTTGTTAAAAAATCCGGATTCCCGACAGCGTACAGGCATTTCGTCGATTCCCGTTGCCGTTGCAACCTGGGGTCTAGCAGCGTGGCCGCTGAAGCATAGGAAATGACATATTTTTCTAATAAAAAGGTCGCATGCCTAAAATCGTAATTTGATTCAACACCGGTCGTGTCAGTAATTAACATTTCAAACGGCAAATAAAAAAGAACATCATCAGGAATAATAACGAGATCGGTTATCCCATTCAAGTGCGCTTCAATTGGTGCAAAAATTGAGTGGTATAACGCGTGCGCAGGGCGGACAGCAAAATTAGACAGTTGGGCGTTAAGGAAATTAAGTGTCGATTGATCCGCGCTGTTTGCATTTTGTTGAAATACAGGGCTCAAATTCACCAGTAATGTCTGCAATGCTTTTCGTCCAAGCGCAAGCTCGTGATAGTAGAAGCTATCGTTTCTGATAATAAATACGGATGTCTTTTCCGTACCAACGATGTATTCTGCAATCGCCTGGTTGGGAGTTTTAATTCGTTCCTGAATTTGACGAACAGTTAATACTTGATCTGTTGTCAGATTATAATATTCGCTGTAGTTTTGTTTTATCATCTCAAATAACGCCGATTTTCGCAGTTCCAACGTTGTGATTTTTTGATCCAGCGCGAGTAATTGTTGTTGATTCGGATTGGTGTCGGCAATCTGCGTATGGATAGAATCAATCTGTGATTGAATCGCCCTGAATTGTGCACGTATGGAATCGGGAAGCAGGGGTTCAATGTATAGTTTTGCTTTGGCAATTATATCCATTAAAATTTTGGATTTGTACTTCTCAGCATATGAGAACGCGGCCTCATTGTTTGACTGTGCTGCTAAAAGCTGAATAACGGATGGATATGCTTCATATTTGTCATCAAGAAAACTTGTTGCTAACGACTCCATATCAAAATTACTACGAACCGAATCGTACAAAGCAATTGCGTTCGTATAGTGAGTGATTGCCTGAAGATTGTCTCCCTGTTTTTCGTACGTGGCGCCCAGCCCTGCCTGTGCTTCCCATAAAATTTGCAAATCGCGTGTTTTCGTTCCTAATTGAAGAGCGTGCTGTAAATAAATACGTGCATTTTTATATTCATGCAAATCTTGCATTAATCGTCCGAGTTGGATCAGAACATAGGCTTCCTGAGGCGGATCGTTTATTTCCTGGGCGATTTTAAGGGAGGCGTTATAGGCTTTTTCGGCTTCATCGTATCGACCTTGCAAATGAGCAATTTCAGCGATTCCGCAGATGGATAAAAGTTTGGAGTATTTAAAGTTATTTTTTTGTGACATAGTATTGGCATTTTGATAAAAGCGCAATCCCTCTTGATAATTTCCCATTTCCTTGTAAATATTCCCAATGTTGATCAAAGTGCGAATTTCGGCCCGTGATGTACCGGCTAGCTTTGAATAATCGAGTGCGGCAAAAAAGTACGATAGCGCTTTGGGACGATTGCCTAACATGGCATAAATGATAGCAATATTATTGACAATCAGTCCTTCAAAATCTTTTAATCCAATCGTTTTTGCATGAGCAAGCGCTTGATTATATAAATCGAGTGCTTCCCAATAATCACCTTGAAAATAGTGGATCGTTCCGATTGTGTATATTGCAACTGTAATCAGTTCCGAATCATTGCTTTTTTGAGCGCGCTCAAGAAATATTTCACCATTTTCCATTGCGCTTTTATAAGCGCCGGTATTCAGGTAAATGTACCAGTACAGATAGTAGGCCTGAATGAAATCCGGTTGAATTTCCAGAAGTTTATTTACGCACTGAATTGCATTTTCAAAGTCGTATTGCCGAAAGTATGTCACAGCCAAGCCGTAGTAAATTGCCGGTGTTTCATGGTACTTTGAAAGATACGTTTTGAGAAGCGCCAATGCACCATCAAGGTCTTTTTGAGCACGAAAAATTTCGGGTATCCCACCGGTAAATCCATACGGCTCGATAAAATTGGGATCAAAATCGATGCATTGTTTGATATGGGATAGCGCGATGTCGTATTCCTTTAAATTAAAATAAAGCAATGCCAATGCATAATGAGCGTATCCATTGGTTGGATTCGCTTGTACAAGTGCCGAGAAAAATTGAATACCCTCGGTTTGTCTTTGCGCAAATATATATGTTTGGGCTGCGCTTTTGTAGGCTTTTGAATAATCGGGGAAAGCTTCAATTAGGTGCTGAAATTGTTCGATTGCTGCATCGTTGTTTCCATTACCTCGCATATGCAGGCTTGAAAAATACAGGCTGTCGGCCCGGGATGTTGTTTGCGCGCGGACAGGAAAAGAAATACAACTGAATACGAATAAAACTAGTATGCAACGACGAAATTTGTTGAAACCGAACATTTTATTGACCTCGTATTTATCCACATTCGGAGTTCATAATCAATTGCCATTCCAAATTTATGGAATATTGTTTTTCAAAACCTTGTCGTAAATTAATCGCAGCAATTCGGATATCATTTTGATAAATAAACGATAACTGGTTTCATTCTGATGCAGGATACAATGTTGTTTTGAACAATCATATATGAGGGTGATACACGATTGTCATGCGGGATGAGTTGGTTGTAAATACAAGAATGCCAAAATTAACAGACTTTTTGCACGCAATAAATAAACTAATTTGAGTCTGCAATTTTTTTAAGCAGCTCCTGCGCCGCGGATTTGCGCCGACCATCAAGCTGAGTGACCTGGTCGAGTGTTTGTGCAGCCGCTGTTTTGTTTTTTTGCATGAGATAGGCCTTACCGATATACCAGTAGGCGTCCTCCCGGATTCGGGCATTGTGAGTTAACCGGATGGCCGCTTCGAGATACATTAACCCCTGTTCAATATCAGATGGGGATGCATGTTCAGCATTATCTAAAAATGTTTGTTGATAATTAAACAAATATGCAGTCCCTAAAATTTGACTGGCATAGGCAAGTGACGTGCTGTCGGTTGTTTGTGTTATAAATTCCGAAAGCGTACGAATTGTCGCCTGATAATTCCTGTCATTAAACGCAGCCAGACCATTGGTTAGTGTTGCGGAAGCAGAACCTCTTGTTTGAAACGGGACAGACTCCTTTTCCATGTATGCAATCTGGTCGAAATAATTTTTATTGTTTTGAGAAAATGGATTAACAATCAGTAAGAAAAGAATTCCTGCCGCTGCTGCAAAGCCCACAATCATGGAGATTTGACTTGTTGTTAATGACTGGAAAGCTGAAGTAATAATATGCATCAGATGGGAAAATTGATTTGAGAGTATCACTCGCATCGGCAGCTTGCCAAGCGCGACCGATGGTACTCCTGCGGTCTCCAGGTACGAATCAATTTCATTGAACTCTGCCTGAATTTCCATGATCTGCGCCTGACAACGCTGGCAGGTTGAGATGTGAGATGTGATGGAACGTATTTCACTCTTTGTTAGTTTTCGACCATCATAATCAGCGGTATTCGAATCAGCACGATACAGCGCATACCTGACCAGTAAATCCTGATCAATGTGCCCCCGTTGTTTTAAAGCTTCAAGGATGGACTGAAATTGCTGAAATTTTTCCCGACATTCCGGGCACGTATCCAAATGCTGGTTTATTTTTTTCTGTTCGTCATGTGTAAGCTCATCAAATACGATCATTTTTTCCTGAATTGATGTGCAGTTGTTCATAGTATGCCTCATCGATTTTTCCGGGGACGATTGGGCAACAGCAATGGCATAAAAAATTGCTGTATGCAATCAGTCACATTAACGATGAATAATCACTCAATGCTTATTCAGTAATTGTTCTAATAATATAGTCGAATATATACATAAAAAAGTCACATAAAAAATATCTGCACGTAACGATTCCAGGCTCCGTTGCACTTGCATTTTAACGCCGCTTACCGATAATCCCATTTCTGATGCAATTTCTTCATACTTATAACCATCTGCTTTCATCAAAAGAATATGACGTGATTTTTCGGGAAGCTGTCTGAGCGCACGATCGATATCGATTGAATCCAAAATTTGATCGGCTGGCTCTTTGGCTATATGCCCGTCATCAGGTACGTGCGAAAATTCAGAAGTGTCGGAAATGTATGAGTCAACCGAGTCTTGCTTACGTTTGTATTTGGACCGCAAATAATCCTGCGACACATGAATTGCTATTTTGGCGACAAAGCCCCGCAATTTCATTGGTTCACGAATTGATGTAATATTATTAAGCAAACGCACATATGTCTCCTGCGACAGCTCATCGACAATTTCATTATCCTGAAATTTATTTCGAAAATAGCCACGCATTATGCCCTCAATCTTAATACAAAGCTGATTGCAGGCCCGGGTGTCACCCTGTTGGGCGGAGATCAGAAGGTCGGCGAGTTCAATATCGATAGAATCGGTCATAGAAGAAAATATAGTTAAGTTTACCTTTTTGTGCAATAAAAAACATTGCTGTAACAAATATTTTTCAATGAAATGTGAAATAATTAGTTCTGCACAGCGTATCGTCAAATAAATATAATACCTTTAAAATTTTGCCGTTTAATGGATTTGTAGATAATTTTCAATAATAAGCCGGAACCAACTAATTTACACGTGAGTTTACATTATTGGCTTGATTGGATGATTTCAGGAAAAAAATGACCAGGATTTTCCCAACCCATAATATTAATCATATTGGGTCTCACTAACGAATTGAAGGGAACACTATCACGACATTGCTACCATAATCCATTTTTTTACTCTATTACAAATCTATTACTTAAGGAGGATTTATGGTACGCTTCAAATGTAAGGCGATAGTCCTTTCAGTTTCGTTCCTGCTTTGCTTGTTTTATTTCACCCCTGGTTTTACCACAGATTTTAATAAACCACTCAAATCTCCAACGAACAGCGCTGATTACATTATTATAACCACGAATCAGTTCAAAGATGCGATTCAACCACTTATTGAATTGCGCGAGAGCCAGGGCTTACACATTTTTCTTGCCAATTTCGCGGATGTCATTTCAGAATTTAATGAAGCGCCCTCCCCGGATCAGGCGATTCGCTATTTTGTGAGTTATGCGCTATCCAATTGGCAAACACCGCCGTCCTACCTGCTACTTTGCGGGGATGTTGATATTATCCCTGCTATTTATGAAAACACTATAATTGATGATGAAGATCCGGTGCCGTTGACGAATTGTATGCCATCAGCATGAATGAATCCGATGACATCCCGGACATTGCAATCGGACGGTTTCCGGTAAATGATGTTGAGCAACTGGGCAATATTGTGGAGAAAACCATCCGGTTTGAGACAAACATTACGCGTGATGATTACTTCCACGATTTTCTGGTTCTGGCGGATAGTACCGATGGTGAGTATTTTACCGATATGACTGAGGCTTTCGTTGAAACCTTATTGCCGACTGATTTTGATTATACGCGAATCGATTTAAATAATCAGTCAGTTTACCATGGCACACGTGATGATTTCGTGGATGCGATTAATCAAAATCATTTATTTTTCACCTATTATGGGCATGCAAATTCCATTGTGTTCAACCATGAGCAATTTTTTACGGCTTATAATGTTGACCTGATTCATGAAACATCGTTACCATTTGTATTCACTACTATTGGCTGTCAACAGCAATTCGATTTGGACACTGGTCAATCAATTGTCGAGAAATTCATCACCAAAGCGAGTTCTGGTGCAGTTGCTACATTTGCTTCTACAGGATACACATATGCACACATTGCCGGAAATATTATTTCTTCATTTTATGAAGCGTGTTTTGAGAATCCACAATCATCCATCGGTATGCACGTGCTGAATGCAAAACGGGATGTACTTAATAAATCGGGAACTAATCACAGCCGGATTGTACCTTCGCTGGGTGATCATCAAGTCGTACTTTCCGTAAATGCCGTACAATCACGTGATTTCATCAGGCGTTTTACATTGTTGGGAGACCCGGCGTTAAAACTCCCTCTCAATATTATCGCGGCTCAACCTGATGTTGATCCATCGCTACCGACAGCTTATGCCCTGCTACAAAATTACCCCAATCCGTTCAATGCGGAAACAGTCATCCGGTTTTCGTTGCAGACACGTGGGCAAGTGTCCCTAAAAGTTTATAATATAATGGGCAGAGAAATCACCACCCTTGCCAATGGCATGTACCATTCCGGAGCGCATCAGGTTCGCTGGAATGCAATTGATGTTCCGAGCGGTCTATATTTTTACCGGCTGGAGACCAACCAATTTTGTCAAACTATGAAATTAATTCTGCAAAAATAGTCTGCTAAAAAACGATTCCATCGGCTTCAACGATGGAATCGTTGACCCTGCTTGTCGAAACGATCCATTTTCAATAATCACATTTCAAATATTATTTATTTAATATTGACATTTATCAAATGATGTTGTAGATTTACTATGATGTTTTTTCATCAATGTGTTGTGTATGAATTAATTATCAATTATTTCGAAAGCGGCACATTTTGTATCCCATTTATTATGCATCCCCTTTAAAGTTAATATCCTTTATCAAAAGAAATTTATATTCCAAACATTTTGGTCACATTTAGAACTCAACGACCGATAAGACAGTTAGAATGGTTAATAACGGAATTATGTTATCTCAAAAAATCCATCCCGTTTATCAGATTCATCGAGGATTCTATTCAGGTTAAGGTCGTTTGGTTAAATGTATTCCGACACTATTCCGTTACATAATATCAGATAGTATATTTTCACTGAAAGGGCAATTGTAATGGCAGAAAATACTGCAAGTGTAGCAGAGAACAAGGTGAATAAACGAACAGCCATGGTTTATGCCGGTGCTGCGTTCCTTATTGTTGTGGTTGGCGTGCGAACGTTGGCGCAAACAATGGATGAAGGACTGAACTGGATTGGGTATATCACCATCGCGGCGCTGGCGGTTGAATTTAGTCTCTTGTTGCTGTATGCGTATACGATTTATCAGCAGCCGGCTGAAACCACCGGAGCGCCACAAACGGTGACACCTGTATTGGACCCACGTGCTGTCATCAATGATCAAACGGTTACCATCACGAAAGCGACTCAGGAGCTTTCCAATAAGCTGATTCAACAAAATATGGAAAATATCAAAGCAATTCAGAAAATGAACCAGGATTACGCTGTGCAACTGGCAGCGTACCTGAAGCAAATGAAACAAATGATCGCCGAGATGGAGCAATCTGTACATCAATCATAATCCTATTGGATCGACTATGAAAAAACGTGGTGTTGAAATTTATTTTACGATTTATCTGGCAACGATCATCAGCTTTTTCGCGATTGAGGGGGAGGTTGTCGAATATAAAAAGCAACAGGCGTTGTTATTGTTGGATATGGCCAGAGATAAAATTAAGGATTTGGTCGTTTTGGAAAACAGCAACCTGATGCTGGAAAACGATACGTTGTTTGTAGAATTTAAGCTGACCGGTGAATACAATCGTGACAGGTTCCAGGGTAAAGCGGTGCTCAATTTGGCAGATGCCAATCCCGATAGCACAGACGCTAATCAATCGCAAAATCTTGAATTTAATTTATACAAGCGTGATGACGCCAAAGACTGGTACTTCATGAAAGCCGCGTTGAACGATTTTGGCGATCGTCAGGATCAGAAATATCATGTAATGGCGTCGCTGAATGTAACGCCGGTGTTGACAGACAAATTATGGGATGACTGGCTCAAAAAATTCAAGGATGAAAAAATTGTCCGTACCCTGTTCGATAATATCGAGCGGATTTCCCCAATTGATATGGAACGAAAATTGCCCTATCCAATCGTGCCGTCGGGCATTGGACCGGGATCGGAGTTTACCATGAATTTTCCGGATAAAGAATACGCTGTCATCAAGGGACTAAGTTGGGAATATCCGTTATTTGTCGGTGGCGTACGCGAGGCGGATGATTTTGATTTGCAAATTGTTACCGGCAATGCTCTCTGCAGTCTGAAGAAAAATACGCCGGAAACAGTGCTCAAGGGTACTGCCACAGCACGCGGCGGAACAATCACGATTCGTGGTACCCGTTCCAAGGACAATCAACGCGCCGAAGCCCGTCTGGTGTTGCAAGTGATTCCGCCACGCTGGAAAAATCCGCTCGAGACATCCGTATTGTATACGGGCGAGGAATTGCAGCTCGATGGCGAGGTGCAGGGCGTTAAGCTGCATCAGACCGCCATTAAGCTGGCCGGATCGTTAATCGACGAACCCAGTAAACTGGTTTCGCCAAATGCCACTGTCGGACCATTTCAGAATGCCGGCTATTTCACGTATCAGGCGGTTGTTAACGGGGTGCCGATCGATGAACTGAAGCATCGGGTGGATGTACAGGAACCACCACCGCCAAAAATCCAGGATCCACCACGCCGCTCGCACAATACGCTGATTTTTCATGTCACGTTCTACGGCCGCGGCAATCGGCTGGATTTTGTGGAAATGTTGAATAACATCGCCGGTGTGTCGGATAAAATAATCTCCAACGACGTGATGAGCACGGAATACGAAATTAGCGTGGAGGTTCAGCAGCCTCGTCAACGCAGCGGCGACGATCAGGTGTTTGTCAAATTCCGGGTGTACGACACCAACGGGAAAAGCTCGGAATTCAGTCGGAAAGTGTTATATTACTGGTAGGGAGTCAAAAACATGTATAAACATGCAGTCTGTGCCATACTTGTAGTAATTATGGGATTCGGAAACGCATTCACGCAAACATATCGCGCCAAAACAATTCATTGGAAGATTGTCGACCGTGAAATTTCCGAGCAATTTCTAAATGCCTATCTTGACGCACTGACAAAGGACGAGCGTCGAGAAAACCAGATTCAGGCATCGTTTGAACTGTTTGTAACGGCGGAAACCGCTGGCGATACGGTAGTGATAAAAACAATCGAAGCATTGACGCCGAATCATTTTTATTACAAACTGCTAAGCTCTGTGCTGAATCGAATCCCTGACATGGTGGAAATGCTGAAAACCCGAAATTACGAGTGGGACAACGTTAATATTCGCAAAAAAGGCAATATCCATTTTGAAACCGATGTGCGCAATGTGTTTGAAGAGCGCAATTACAAGGAATGCCGCGATGTGTTCTGGTGGACGTACCGCGGATTCAAATTTGCACCCGGCCTGTCATCGTATGTTCGTCCCAAGCAATTTCCCAATTATGCGTTTGAAGTTGATTTTGGCCGTAAGGAATTGGGATTTCCTGGCGGTACAATGAAAACGATGAATATCGGAGTGGTGAATGAAATTGCTGAGGTGTTTCTCACGCTGCCGGTAAGCTATTTCACGCTAGGTAGTTTCAAATCGATTCAGAGTGGTAAGTATGGATTTGGGACTCGTTTCGACAGTCCCAATTTTGGCGGATCGGTTGCTTATCAGGAAACAGCCGTGAAAACATCGGAAATTAACGAAGATGTCAACAAACGGATTTACAACAACTGGTCGGGGCAGCTTTATTTCAGCAATACATTTAATGTGGCTCGCAGTGCATCAGGGGATTCTGATTCCACAGCGAAAAAATCATTTCGTTTTCCACCAACTTCGCTGCGTGTGAAAGCAGGTATGGGCTACATGGATATGCTCTACCTGGCGCCAAACGATACCACCAACCTGGTGAATGAATATCGGCTGGAAAATCCGCTTGATAATTTCCATTTCCTGATCAAACTGGAATTCGCCAGTGATCTGGAAGGAAAGGGCAGTGTAAACAAGCATGTGCTCGCGCTGCAAAGCAATTTGTGGCTCGGCGGGCTCGGCAATATTCAGATTAATTATTCCTATGCATATAAAGAATATTTTAATGTCGGATTGGTAACGCTGGTATATTGGAATAGCCTGGAATTTAAAGACAGTGTTTATAACTGGAAACCGGGCTGGATGATTATGCCGGTGTTGACTTTGAGCTTTTAGTGGAGGTTGGTTGAATGAAACGAATTTTCATATGTGATAAATATAGCATATTAAGTACTCTTCTGCTTGTGGTTATTCTTGGACTTGTTTCACCGTCCGTACACGCACAAAACCGCCGGGTCGATCCCAGCCGATTGTTTGCGTGGTCGATTGAATATGAACCTTACAAAATTCTGATCGAAGAAGCAATTGAAGAGTACAAACTGATCAGTCATGATAATATTCCTCGGGTGACACCAAAGGATCGGATTATTCTCATCGTCGAACGTTTGAATTCGGGTTCGATCTACCAGCTTTTTTACGGAACGATTGAAGGCGAATTCATGATTATCGATAATGAAAAAGTAAAATGGATTCTCGGCAAAACATTGATTGAGACGCTGCTCGATCGCGATCGCTACAACCATCTTGATGTGAATACAAGCCACCTGTACCAGGCGCCGCATCGACATGCATTGGTCAATTACTATTTGAACAGCATCACCTGGGTGCGTAATGATATCGAAATCGGACCAGACCGGATTTCCTACAAAAACAGCCGGGCCGCCACCGGAATTTCCTTCCAGATGGGTGATCCCACGATTAACAAACCGTACACGCTCGCCGGGTATAGCCGGCTGGGAATTTCCAGCAAATTCTGGAAATGTGGCTTGCAGATGCCCAATATGTTTTTGTTGAACGACGACATGTTCGTCCAGCGCGATTCGGCATCGCAACGCCTGAATGCCGGCTGGGGTGCGTTCGGCTCGGTTACGATGGGACGCATCACCGGCGAGGTGTCGTTCGCATCCAAATTCCGTGTAAATAACTTTGATCCGTCATCGAAAGGAAAATACCTCGGTAGCGATTCATCCAACGTCAATTTTATTGATTTGTCGACGAGTATAAAAACATATATTTACCTGCCGTCGAAAATACTGCCGTTGCCGGGAATTGTTACGGTTCCATTGGGACTCACCTTTTACCGCGTCGCCCATTTTTACAAACAAAAGCTGGAACCAGTAGCTGAAAGTGATGACGAATTTAAGCTGATAAAGACAGCCGAAGATCCGACCTGGCGTGGAGGATTCACCATCGGTATCGATTATACATCGCCGCTCATAAATAACCTATATCCACGCATTGAAGGACGGCTGCAACTCATGCCCGGCACATCATATCTGGCATCCGTCACGTACAATATTAACGATACCTGGGCGATTCCCATAACATTTGTTGCCAATTCCACGAAGGATGTAAAACGTTGGGAACCATCCAGTGCATTTTTTATCAGTGTCCGAATTCGTGCCGATCTTGAAGAATAATCATTGTGGCCCTGAAGAATTTAGTAGTAAATTTTTGAACATCCATTCGTCATAATAACTTGCCTATAAACAGAAATAGCATTTCCGATAATGAAAAATTTTCTCAGGAGCGAATGTGCTACGCACTTTAGAAGTGCGTAGTACATAACTTAACAATAAATTTCCGGGAACAAAATTAATGAACAATTACAAGGATAGTTTCGCATTCTTATTATTCTTGCTTTTTGTCCCTTCAGTTTCTACCCCGTCTTCTGCACAATCACATTACATTACTCAGCGGTTTGCAAATAGCGTTGCGGTTGAAATCCGACGGCCCGATCTCGGCGGCCGATCCACAGGTTCGGCACGATTATCCACGACAACATTGCTTGTTTCCGGTAAATTAATGCTTACAGATCATTTATTGTCAGTTGTGGAATTGCCATTATCGCTGTGGCAACTCCAATCAAATTATGCTACCGAAAGCGAATATACGTTCGGCAATCTGTATTTCGGGATCGAATTATATTCAAATCATCGGTCGTTTTGTGCTGAACTGGGATTTTTGTATCCGTCGGCACCGTCCGAAAATGAGAATAATGGTCGGGCAGCATCGGTCGGACGTGTTACCAATTATATTGATCATGCGGAGGCGTGGGAGCCGCGTCGATTTCCTATACTTGCGGGTGTAAATTACATGCTTGAAACATCATCAAGTGTAATCGTTCGAACTGACGTCGGCATGGCCCTTTGGATGGATCGTCAGCATAAGGATGATGTACAGTCATATATTCGCTATAATTCCAAGCTTGGTTATGTGATGGATGCATTGATTTTCCATCTGAATTTCGATGGCCGTTATTCACTTAACGATGCGATTTATTATAACGAACAATTATTTCAGCAATTCGGACTGGAAATGGAGTTGGAGTGGAATAATATCCATCCATCGTTCTTTTTTGTGAAACCGCTATCCGATGTGTTCAAAGATAATCTGAATTCGTATCTCGGAGTAAAAATTATCGCCTATTTGAAGTAGAATTCCATTTCACTTTTTCGGAGGCAATCATGAGCGCAAAACCGCGTCGAAACTTTTTAAAACAAAGCGCGTCATTTATTGTTGCAATTTCAACAGGAATCTGGGGTTGTTCGAAATCGGAAACAAAGCAGGAGATTGAAATGAGTGAATTAACAGCAGAACTGGAACAGGTACTATCCGGCAGGGAACTTGATAAAAAGATCACCGCGTTAAGATTGCTGGAGAAAAAATACGGCACTGAAAATGTTCGGAAGGAAGTGGGCGTTATTTTGCGGAAATGGGTAACGAACAACTGGAAAAACAATGCCGAAGAAGCCGGGAAAAATGACATCGCGACTTACATCAATATACTGTGGGATGGATTTTGCAAAAAGGATGGACTGCAATTCACCATGACAGAAGAAAACGGTGTAACACAGATGCATTGCACATACTGTCCATGGGCCGAAAAAGCCAAACAATTGAACGCCACCGATTGGGGCTATGAATTGTTTTGCATGACGGATTATTATATGATTGAAGGATTTAATCCTGATATTCAGTTCGAGCGCACTAAAACGTTAATGCAGGGCAATGATTGCTGTGATCACAGCTACAGGATGAAACAAATCTAATCGGAAGTATAAGCATAAACAAGCCGGATAATCATTAAAAGAATATCCGGCTTTTTTTATTCAACAATTTTATTACTTGACTGCCGATTCATTCTCCAACCCAAACATATCTACATAGGCCAAAGCAATGGCGCTAAAAATAAGAGGAAGCGCCAGCAGCAGCCCAACACCAAACAGTAGTGCTCCAACGCCACCAATGATACAAAGCACAAGCGTAAAAACGCTAAACTCAAACAGGTTTTTCATAACAAGTTTACGGCTGGTTTCCATCGCAGTCCAGAAATCCATTTTTTTCTCGATAATAAGCGGGAATACAAACAGATATAACGCCATAACGATAATACCAGGGATGATCAGGAAAAACAAACCGATCATCACAAAAATGTACACAACTATTGCAGACAACATAGATGCGACAAATACATGAAATCCTTTGGCTATATCACCAATGTAAACAGATTTACCACGAATTTTCTGAAGTACAATATAAAAATATCCGACCGACGTCGGGCCGAGCAGAAAAATAATACCAATTCCGGTCGATACGGCAGCAATATTAATCGCGAGAAAGACTAATGTTAACAATATAAAATTGCCTAATTCCGTTGCGATCAAGTCCCATCCGCGATTCAGCCATTGACCGATATCCACATTTATTTCCGATGATGTTGTCGTCATATAACAAATCCTTTCATTCTGTCTATTGAGAAGTCAAATATACCTAACCTGGATAAACCAGAATTAAAAAAATTAGACAGGATAACAGGATGAACAGGATTTCTTAGAGGAAGAGATTATACAA
>JAFGDW010000056.1 GCA_016931935.1 Candidatus Zhuqueibacterota bacterium
GCCGTCTCGCAGCGGCGTGCCGTTCCGATGCATCGGAACACGAACGGTGTCGAAGGGTACAATCACCATCATTTATTGAATGGATACGATCGTTCACCGATAAAAAATGTTCATTCACCGATTTATGATGTTATTTACAGAACAGTGTTTGAATATCTGAAAAATAATAGGTATGTTGCAGTCAGAAATTTGGAGGAAATATTATGATTCGATGTACAAATATTATGCTGCTCATACTGCCTACACTATTGTGGAGTTCTGTTGCTGCATTTGGGACACAAATATCCGGGACAGTAAAAACCAATTCAGACAAACCAATGGCGTTCGCCAATGTTTTTCTTGTGAATACGTTCGAGGGCGCCACGACGGATGCCGATGGCCATTTTTACATTACGACAAAACAAAACGGACATGTTCGGTTGGTCTGTCGATTCATCGGGTATACCCCTTATGAAACCGACCTGGCCGTTCATAAAAATGAACCGATTACGCTAAATATTATTATGAAGCCGGAGGCGGTTGAAGGCAAAACTGTAAAGGTAACAGCAAGCGCATTTACTGCATCCGATGAGGAAGGAGTTACGCTGACCAGCATGGATGTGGTACGAACACCGGGCGCTGCTGCTGACCTGTTTTGGGCGATTAAAACGTTTCCTGGCTTGCAACAAGTGGATGAAGGCGCCGGTCTGTTTGTACGTGGCGGCGATGTAAACGAAACGGTTATGCTGCTGGATGGCGCTGTCATTCAACATCCCTATAAATATGAGTCGCCCACCGGAGGTTTCTTCGGCACAGTGAATCCATTTTTGCTGAAAGGCACATTCTTCTCGAGCGGAGGATATTCTGCCCAATATGGAGATGCACTTTCGGCAGCATTGGTGATGGAAAGTCAGGATATGCCGGCGCAACGAGCGATGAGTGTCGGCATTGGGCTGGCGGCGGAATCCATCTATTTAAGTGAGCCACTGATTGATGACAAATTGGGTGTTGCGGTTTCCGGCAATCGAAGTAACACGAAAATGCTGTTTGAATGGAACCGCTCGAAACAGAATTTTTCAAACTATCCGTTTTCCACTGATTTGAATGTCGGGGTATACTACCATCCGGCGAAGCAGACACAATTAAAAGTATTTATGTTTCGCCAAAAAGATAATGTGGGTGTTGAAGTCGATGATCCGGATTACGAAAGCTACTATAATGGCGATTCTGATCATCGATTTGTGAATCTCAGCGGCAAGAGTGTGCTGAACGACCATATGTGGATTCATGCAAATGTCGCGTACAGTACCTACGAACGTCTAATGACGCTTGGCGTGATGAATTTGGATATGAACGATAAATTGTTGCAATCACGAATAGCGCTGGAAATGGCTTTGCCGGACGCAGTCGTGTTGCGTACAGGAATTTCCACCTATGATACGCGAACCAAAATTTTTGGTACTGTTCCGGAAAATGATGATGACGTGAATCCAAACGCTCCCCGGCAAAGTGTTGCCACCGATTATGACCAATTTCAGACAGCTACATTTGCCGAAATAGACTTGCCAATGATGTTCGGCGCGATTGTTACACCCGGTCTGCGTGGCGAATGGACTGATTTAAAGCAACGTTACCGATGGGCTCCCCGATTAAATCTCAGTTGTCCGATTACCGCCAACAGCCATTTAACGGCAGCGTGGGGGATCTTCTATCAAATGCCTGAAACACGTTATTTCGATCCGTATATCGGAAATCCTGACCTGACGTCCATGAAAGCGATCCACTATATTTTGGGATTTCAAGTTGATAATGAGAATCGCATGTTTCGTGTTGAGGGATATTGGAAAGATTACCAGAAACTCTTGCTGGATGATCCCGTTAAAAACTACACCAACCATGGACATGGCTACGCTACCGGTATGGATATATTCGTTAAAGATTCTTACGGCCCGATCTCCGGTCGAATTGCTTATAGCTGGTTGCGATCACGACGATTATGGATGGATGCGCCAGCGGTACAGTCACCAATATTTGATATTCCACATAATTTAACTCTGGTTTTGAATTTTGAGCTTCCCGGCGGTTTCAGCCTGGGCTCGAGCTATCGCTATGCCACCGGCAAACCGTACTCATCAACGATCAATACATATCATGACACCAGGGTGCCGCCATTTAAAAAACTGGATGTTTCACTTAGTAAAATTCATTCATTGGGGAAGCAGAATATGCTTATTTTTTACGCAGCGTTCTCCAACTTGCTTGGCCGTACGAATATTTTCGACTATCGATATTCTGCGGATTACTTACGACGTGCACCCGTAGAAAGTGCATTCGGCAGGTCGTTCTACTTTGGCGCACAAGTAAATTATAATTGATGTACGATTATCTTATGACAGTTTTCACTTCTATTTTACGGAGGAAATATGAAAATCACGCTTATTACAATTATTATGTTGACGACTTCAACTGGCTTGTTTGCGCAACCAACGTCACCACTTGATTCATTAATTATCGAAGGTAAAGCGATGCTCGATCGTACCCAGCAAGTATGGCAGGAGTCTGAATTTCTACAAACTCGGGCACACTTCGAACGCCTGCTTTCAGCATCCGAACATCAGGATCTGGTAAATTACTATCTTGCGTTGACAGATTTACGGCTCGTCTTTTTTTATATGGGGAAGGACAATAAAGATATGGCAAAGCAGTATGTCAATGAGGGAATACGATATGCTGAAAAAGCAACAGATTTGAATCCCGGGATGGCGGACGCATATAGTCTGTTAAGTTCACTTGTGGGAAATAAAATCGGATTGTCGCCGATGCAGGGCATGTTTCTTGGTCCCAAATCCGGACATGCAATGCAGAAAGCCATGGAAATCGATCCAACCAATCCACGCAATTATCTGATTGCCGGAGAATCGGCATATCATACACCATCGATGTTTGGCGGGGGCAAGGATAAGGCCTTTAAAAATTTAAAGCGGTCGATTGAGTTGTTCGATTCCGTCAAAATTACGAATCCGCTTCTGCCAGACTGGGGACAGGATGAAGCTTACACATGGCTGGGGATTTGCTATCGTGATATGGGCGATACTACTGCTGCGATTGAGCAATTTAATAATGCATTGAAAGTGAATCCTGATTACGGATGGGTTCGTTATACGCTTTTGCCAGCACTTTCAAATAAAAATAATGCAGAAAAAAGCCAATAATCTGCTTGCATTTATGTTGGATTCCCGTTATCTTCAGGAAATAAAACTGGAAATAGAATCGCCGGAAATGATATGAAATCAAAACGATCACAATTCATGATATGGAGCTTATTTGCCTGGCTCGTGTGGGTGCTTACCTATGCTGTTATTATGGATTGGGAAGTGAAAGATATCAATTTTATCATATCGTTGTTTAGCTCAGCGAGTTTTTATTTTCCGTTTTTAATAATAAGTATTGGGATCTGGCATATTTGCCGCAAAATACCGTTTGAGCGATTCCCAAAAATTATTTTTGGTTTAATACATTATTTGTTGGCATTACTTGTTTCCGGTTTATGGCTATTTCTTGCATATGGCGGCTGGTATTTAGCTGCGGGTGATGTCGTTTTTGAAATGGTTAATTTCTACCAGATTATTGGTTGGCAGTTTTTGTTCGGTATTGTGCAATATGTGTTGGTAATCAGCATTTCATATACGGTTATTTATTATCGAAATTTAAAACAAATACAATTAGCAGAAGTTGAACTGAAAGTGCTGATGCGCGATGCCGAACTAAAAGCGCTTAAATTGCAGATGAATCCGCACTTTTTGTTTAACACCCTGAATTCTGTATCGGCACTTGTGACAGAAAATCCGCAAGGCGCCCGGACAATGATCGCCCGGCTATCCGAGCTGTTGAGAATGTCATTAGAGCACCACGATGAATTAATTGTGCCGCTGGAAACGGAGCTCGAATTTGCCCGCACGTATATTTCGATCGAGCAAATTCGGTTCGGGAATCGCATGAAATATAATGAAGATATTGAAGATGGTCTGCAAACATGGCCGGTACCATCGATGGTGTTTCAACCATTGCTGGAAAATGCGGTAAAATATGGCATTGCCAACAATATCAAAGGCGGCGATATCCGTCTGCAAGTCAAACATCAGGATTCCAAACTTGTGTGCAAAATTACCAATCCAATTGCGCCAACCTATAGTGATGTCGACTCAACATCAACCGGCACCGGTCTGGAAAATATCCGACAACGTTTCGCACGGCTGTATGGTGATTCATACATAATGGAAACTCAATTTAGCAGTGGAAATGAATTTGAAATAGTACTAATTTTGCCGGGGATGCGATGATGGAACGACAAATGACCTGCATCATTGTTGATGATGAACCATTGGCGCAAACGGTAATTGCTGAATATCTTCAGGAATTTGAAAATATTACTGTCGTTGCGCAGTGTGGAAATGCTCATGAGGCCTTTCAGGCTATCACCGATTTCCAGCCGGATATAATGTTTCTTGACATTCAGATGCCGGAAATCAATGGATTTGAATTGCTGGAGATGCTTGATGAAATACCGCATATTATTTTTTCCACAGCGTACGATCAGTACGCTATTCGTGCGTTCGACGTGAACGCTGTCGATTATTTATTAAAGCCTTACGATCAGGAACGATTTCGGCAGGCAATTGAACGCGTTATTGAGAAAATTCAGTTAACGATTGCGCCGCGGCAGCAAATCCAGGAATTATTAGCTGATTTTCAAAAGCCTGAACAATATCAGGAACGCATACTGATTAAAGAAGCCGGACAAATAATAATCATTTCCTGCAGAGAAATCCGCTGGATTGAAGCCATGGATGATTATGTGCGCATTCATACCGGCAAAAGTTCGCATCTGTTACAACAATCCATGACCTTCATCGAATCCCGCCTTGATCCCCGACAGTTTTTACGCGCTCACCGTTCATACATCGTTAATATCGATGCCATCCAAAAAATTTCGTCCCCATCCAATCAACGGGCGAAACTTATTCTCAACGATCACACCGAAATTCCACTAAGTCGGAGTGGCGCAACGAAATTGAATCGGTTTTCACTTTGAAAAATATTGACTTTTAAAGAATAATTTTGTACTTTTTAAAATTCTTTTTTTGCCGACATTTCAAGTATTTGAACTTGTTTTCACTTACATATTCACAGGTATTTGGAAAGCGAACGTGCTACGCACTTTTCTTCGATTATACCTAGCTTATATTTCTGATCGCCGTGCATTTGCATAGGAGTAGAAGTGCGTAGCACGTTTACCATATGAACGGTTATGTTATTTTTATATGCATGCAGTTGAAAGTGATATGATATTTTCAGAACGACTTTTTTTGCGAAATTCCGGGTTTGATTGTATTGATAAAGTTCATTATGATATGTAGCTAATCAGCAAGTGGGAGATGTAAAATGAAGACATATTTGGTAACGGGTGGTGCTGGTTTTATTGGAGCGAATTACATTCATTATTTGTTTGAAAAGTATGATGATATTCATGTGTATAATCTGGATAAGCTTACATACGCCGGTAATCCGGAGAATCTGAAAGAATTTGAAAATAATCCGAATTATACGTTTATCAAGGGCGACATTTGTGATCCCGAATTTGTCGGGCCGTTGGTGGCGAAAAGTGATATTGTTGTAAACTTTGCCGCGGAAAGTCATGTTGATCGATCCATTGGGGCGCCGGACGATTTTATCCGCACGGATGTATTTGGCGCATTTGTCCTGCTCGAAAGTGCCCGCAAACATGGCGTGGAAAAATTTATTCAAATCAGCACAGATGAAGTGTATGGAAGTATTGAAAAAGGTTCGTTCGTGGAAACGGATCCACTCATGCCATCAAGTCCTTATTCTGCATCCAAATCTGGCGCTGACCGATTGGCATTCTCTTACTATGTCACGTATGATCTGCCGATAATTATCTCTCGGTGTTCGAATAATTATGGTCCCTACCAATATCCGGAGAAACTGATCTCGTTATTTATAACCAATGCATTTGAAAACAAACAACTCCCGGTTTATGGTGACGGCAAAAATGTACGTGACTGGATCTATGTATGGGATCATTGCAACGCTGTGGATTTTATTATCCATAACGGTCAAAATGGAGAAATTTATAATATTGGTGGAGGTAACGAACGGACAAATCTGGAAATAACCGAATTTATATTAAAAGCATTAGATAAGCCACACAGCTTAATCAAGTTTGTAACTGATCGTCCCGGACACGATCGCCGATATTCACTCGATTGCACAAAATTAAAAAATATGGGCTGGAAACCCGAATTCAATCTGGAAACAGCGCTACAGGCTACAGTAAATTGGTACCGGGAACATCAGGCATGGTGGAAGAAAATTAAAAGCGGGGAATATTTAGAATACTATAAATCACATTACGGAAAGAGTTTATAGCATAGGGATTAGTATTGATTAAATTTCCGTATCGAATTAGTTTTTGAATGATGGGGTGTAATGAACTGAAAAGGAGTGCGGTATATGAGTTTAGAACAACGATTAAAGGATCGCTCGGCAAAAATCGGGATCGTCGGTCTCGGATATGTTGGATTACCATTGGCAGTGGAATATGCGAAAAAGGGATTCACGGTAGTTGGTATCGATGTTGATGGTCGCAAGGTATCCAAAATTAATTTCGGCGAAAATTACATACAGGATGTGAATGATGACGATTTGAAAAATGTCGTTAAAGAAGGCAAATTATCGGCAACGACAACCTATGATCTGGTTCCGGAAATGGATGCGATTTACATTTGTGTTCCGACACCATTTAATGTCAACAAAGATCCGGATATTTCCTATATCGTTAATTCCGCCCAGGGCATTGCAACCGGGCTGCGTAAAGGACAGGTTATCATTCTGAAAAGCACGACCTATCCGGGTACTACAGAACAAGATGTTCAGCCAATTCTGGAAAAGACAGGATTAAAAGTCGGTACCGATTTTCATCTGGCATTTTCGCCTGAACGAATTGATCCGGGTCGACAGGATTTTACTACCGCCAATACCCCGATCGTCGTTGGTGGTGTCACCCCTGGATGTACCAAAGCTGCCAGCATGGTGATCAAACAGGCTATTAATATCGTTCATGAAGTCTCCAGTCCGCGGGTTGCGGAAATGGAAAAATTATTGGAAAATATTTTCCGCTCTGTAAATATTGCTCTGGTAAATGAGTTGGCCCGTATGTGCGACCGTATGGGGGGGGTCGATATTTGGGAAGTTGTGGAAGCCGCAGCTACGAAACCCTTCGGATTTATGCCATTTTTCCCCGGACCGGGGATCGGTGGACATTGTATTCTGGTCGATCCTTATTATCTTTCCTGGAAAGCCCGGGAGTATGATTTCCACACAAGCTTTATTGAACTTGCTGCTAAAACTAATGAAGACATGCCGTTTTACGTAGCGGGCCTCGTTCGCAAATCATTGAGCAATACTGGTGTATCGTTTAAAGACGCCAAAATTTTAATGCTCGGTGTTTCCTTTAAAAAGGATATTGACGACATGCGAAACTCACCGGCGGTTAAGGTGATGGAATTGCTCTCACAGCGGGGCGCGAAAGGTATTCAATATAACGATCCCTATGTTCCTGAGTTCAAACTGTTTGGTGAAGTTCAGCAATCGGTTGAGCTGACAGCGGAATTGTTACGGGAACAGGATGTTGTGGTAATCACCACAAATCACAGCGACTATGATCCGAAATTTATCGTAGAAAATAGCACTGCTGTTGTGGATACTCGGAATGTGTGCAAAGGCATCAATGCGCCGGATAAAATAATTAAACTCGGCGCTGGTGAACCATTCTAATATTATACATATTTTTTAAATTTGAATAAAAAGGAGCGCTCAATAAGTCTGTTGAGCGCTTTCATTCTCAGTGACGACATTTTACCAAAACGCAACATTTGAATCCGGGATGAGGTGGACACGTGAAAAAAATTCTGCTTGTGGTTGGTGCACGGCCCAATTTCATGAAAATTGCGCCGGTCTATCGCGAAATTGTAAAAGGAAATCATTTTGAGCCCATTTTGATTCATACCGGGCAACATTATGATGATAAGATGTCAAAAATATTTTTTGATGATTTGGAATTACCCAAACCGGATTTTTATTTGGGAGTCGGATCGGGATCGCATGCACAACAAACAGCAAAGGTAATGATCGCACTGGAAGAAGTCATGATTGACAAAGCGCCGGATGTGGTTGTCGTTGTCGGCGATGTGAACTCAACGTTAGCCGCTTCGGTTGTGGCTTCAAAGTTACATATTCCAATTGTTCATATTGAAGCCGGATTGCGCAGCTTCGATCGCACGATGCCGGAAGAGATAAATCGCCTGTTAACTGACAGCATTTCGGACCTGCTTTTCATTACCGAAGAAAGCGGGCGTGTTAATTTGCGCAATGAGGGGGTTGCTGAAGAAAAGATTCACTTTGTCGGGAACGTAATGATCGATTCATTGTTATATTATAAAGATAAGGCCGCAACTTCAACAATACTGAGTGAATTAAAACTCGTTAATAAAGAATACACATTGGTAACGCTCCACCGACCTTCCAATGTGGACGATCATGAAAATTTCCGAAAAATCATTCGTGTGCTGGCCGAGATTCAAACCAGAATTCCTGTCATTTTCCCGATTCATCCCCGCACGCGTAAAATGATTCATACATTCGGATTGGACTCCCGGGTTGAAGAACTCTCGGGCTTGCAGCTTGTTGATCCGGTGGGATACCTCGATTTTCTTAAACTCATGATGCATGCAAAACTGGTACTGACAGATTCCGGTGGAATTCAGGAAGAGACAACGGCGCTTTCAATTCCTTGCCTTACACTGCGAGAAAATACAGAACGACCGGTTACCATTGAGATCGGTACGAATAAGCTTGTCGGCGCCGATGTGGATCGAATTATTCAGGAAAGCCTGGCTATTTTAGATGGACGTGGCAAAAGCGGAAACGTGCCACCTTTATGGGATGGGAAAGCAGCGGAGCGGATTGTTCAGGTGTTAATGCAAAAATTTATATAATAAAATGAGGACGACCGTGAAAAATCGGAAATGGTTATTATTTGTTTCAGGATGTTTGTTACTTCCGCAGCTTTTATTCGCACAATCCGATGCCCCTTTTTTCCCACAAAATAAGGAACCGGAATCGACGAATAACAATATGCAGCAAGAACAGTCCTTATTGCTGGCCGAGAATCAAATTCTCGATGCTCCTGTTAATCCGAACGAATACTTAGTCGGTCCGGGAGATATCATTGCTATTAATATCGGCGGTGAGAATCAAGGTTATTTAAGCCTTCCAATTACACCTGAGGGCATGTTACTTATCCCCACAGTTGCCACACTTGATCTGCGCGGATTAACACTGGCGCAGGCCAAAGTACTAATTTCCAATGCAGTGAAAAAGAAATACATCCGCTCGCAGGTTGATGTGGTACTAATCGGTGTGCGGAAAATCAGAGTCGTGGTTGCCGGACAGGTGGAAACGCCGGGTAGTGTGTTTGTTTCCGCAGTCGATCGCGCATCGGACGCTATTCGCATCGCCAATCTTCCCGTGCTTAATAAAGAACCTCTGAAAGAAGAAAGCGAAGAAGCCGAACTGGAAACCGATGAGGTGACGACAAAAACCATTAAGTATCTGGTCGAAGTGGACCGGGAACCGGCGAAACGGCATGTGGTACTGACCCGAATGAATGGTGAAAAAATTCCGGTCGATCTGATGCGTTATGAAGTAACAGGCAAAACAGACAGAAATCCATATTTGTTGGAAGGTGACCAGATTTATGTCCCGGTACTCAGTAAAAATACACCATCGGTTGAAGTGCTTGGCGCGGTTCAGGAAAAAGGAGTGATTGAATTCCTGGAAGGTGATCGGGTGATGGATGCCATCGAACTTTGTCATGGTTTTATGGCCGATGCGGATCGTTCGGATATTGAAATCATCCGGTTTAACCCGGATCATAAAACCACGTACAGCATTCATGTGGATTTGTCGGACTCATCAGATATCGAAAAAAATAATGTTGAACTTCACCTGGATGACGTGGTTTCCGTAAAGTTTATCGGTGGATTTAACCGCAAAAATAATGTCGAAGTAAAAGGCGAAGTAAAATATCCGGGATTTTATGCTATTGAAGACGGTAAAACCCGACTTGCTGATGTCATAGAGGCTGCCGGAGGATTCACCCAAAACACATCGTTGCGTGAATCGTTTATAAAACGTCGATATTTTGATTATTTTATCGATCCTGAAGTAAAGCGTTTGGAACTCATTGCCACTGCAGACATGTCATCCGTGGAGCGTGAATATTTGAAAATGAGTAAGCGGCAGGGGAATGATCGAGTGGAAGTGGATTTTGACGGGCTTTTTAACAAACATGATTCAACACAAAATATTCTACTTTATCATAAAGATTACATCGAAATTGCTCGCAAGAGCCGAATCGTTCATGTAATGGGCAAAGTGAATCGTCCCGGGATTGTTGAATTTGAAAAGGGAAAAACGCTTGATTACTATGTTCAAAAGGCTGGAGATTTTAGCTGGAATGCCAGGTGGGCAAATACGAGGATTATTCGGTATGAAACGGGGGATTGGATACAGGGAGCTGCAAATACTGAAATATACATGGGTGATACCATATTTGTTCCGGAAAAACCAGATATTCAGATTGGCTCGCTTACAAAAGATGTGTTTCAAATTGGCTTTTTTATCATCAATGCTGTTTATTTAATCGACCGTCTTAATCAGTAATTCGCATTATTAATCAATCATACGGCCTGGAAACCTGGAAAAACAGTTATGAATCAGAATAAAATATTTAACATGGATGTGTTAAAAAAACTCTATCAAAACAGAAAAACATTATTTAAAATTTTTATAATTGCGGCGGTTGCCTCGGTTATTGTTAGTCTGTTCTTGCCGGAATGGTACC
>JAFGDW010000001.1 GCA_016931935.1 Candidatus Zhuqueibacterota bacterium
GGAGCATAGCGATAGATTTGTGCTTTTGCTATGCTCTTTGCGCTCTGCGCTCTGCAAAATTTTGAGAAGCTATTTGATTTCAATTTTAATTATTACCATCTTTTTTTGAGAAGATACGAATAAAACGTTTGTCAAAGTGAGTTTTCCATCAATATGAATTCCGCTTCACCAACAGTATAAAATTGTATATGTTCAGGATTGCAGAACACGATGAGTAACTATAGAAAAATGTGATTGATAAAAAGTGAGACGCATGCAGTTTGCGTATCACGAGTGACATGTTGATTAGCAACAAGATAGGAGTATCCCACTATGGCACTCGTACTGGTAACTGGTTCCGGGGGATTAATTGGGTCCGAAGCGGTGAGGTTTTTTAATAACCTCGGCTTTACGGTTGTCGGTATTGATAATGATATGAGAAAGATGTTTTTTGGGGAAGAAGCATCAACTGACTGGAATGTAAAATTATTACGGCAACATTGCAAGCATTATATCCATTATAATATTGATATTCGCGATCACAGCGCAGTTCGAAAAATATTTTCAGCTTATCATAATGATATTGAACTGATTATTCATACTGCTGCCCAACCATCCCACGACTGGGCGGCTAAAGATCCGTATATCGATTTCAGCGTAAATGCCAATGGTACGTTAAATCTACTTGAGAACACCCGCACGTATTGTCCCGATGCAGTTTTTATTTTCACATCCACCAACAAAGTTTATGGTGACCGTCCCAACACTTTGCCACTAATCGAACACGACACACGTTGGGAAATTGCTTCCGAGCATGAGTACGCTAACGGTATCACCGAATCGATGAGCATCGATCAATCGAAACATTCGTTATTCGGCGCATCAAAGGTCGCAGCAGATGTTCTCGTCCAGGAATACGGGCGCTATTTTGATATGAAGACCGCCATTTTCCGGGGCGGATGTTTAACCGGCCCAAATCATTCAGGTACAAAATTGCATGGATTTCTGGCATATCTGATGAAATGTGTGGTGCTGGAACAAACTTACACAATATTCGGCTACAAAGGCAAACAAGTCCGCGATAATATTCACAGCTACGATCTTGTGAATGCGTTCTACCACTTTTATAAAAATCCACGTATTGGCGAAGTTTATAATATTGGTGGCGCACGCTATAGTAACTGCTCTATGCTGGAAGCTATCGACATGGCCGAATCGGTTTGCGGGCGCTCATTAAATTGGGTTTACACCGATACACCACGTAGTGGGGACCACATGTGGTGGATCAGCAGTGTTGAAAAATTTAAATCACACTATCCGGACTGGAATTTTGTGTATTCCATCCAGGACATTATCGACGAGATCTACGAACTTAACAAAGACCGATGGTTAACGAAGAACTACTACTTTCTATCATCATCCCGGCACGTAACGAAGACGGCTCAATCCGAAGTACCGTCCGTGATATCTGTGAAACACTGACAGAAAAATTCATCCCGTTTGAAGTGTTAATTATTAACGATAACAGCACGGATAACACCGAATTTGTGTTACAAGATTTGGTTCGACTGGATGATCGTGTACGTTACATCAATAATCCGGCGCCCCATGGTATTGGTGCGGCGATCCGTACCGGTCTGGCAAATTTTACCGGCGATGCGGTCGCCATCATGATGGCTGACGGCTCTGACTCTTCGCTCGATTTGGCAAAGTACTACCGTCAGTTACTCAAGGGGTATGAATGTGTTTTTGGTTCACGTTTTATCCGTGGCGGACGTGTCATTGATTATCCGAAACATAAACTTGTTTTTAACCGGCTGGCAAACTGGGTCATTCAGGTATTGTTCGGTACGCCATGTAACGATATTACCAATGCATTCAAATGCTACCGCCGAGAAGTTATTGAAGGCATCCAGCCTCTTCATGCCACGCATTTCAATATTCTCGTGGAATTACCATTGCTCGCCATTGCGCATGGCTATTGCTACACTATACTGCCGATTCAATGGGAAAACCGGAAACACGGCATGTCAAAACTTAGAATTCGCGAAATGAGCTTGAAATACATGGCAACAATTCTCCGCATCTGGAAACAGTCATTATCGCTCCAACACTAACCAGCTCCAAATAGAGTTTAGCCGAACAACATTCGTATGTGGTCGATCACGCCTGGCAAGCTAATATTAATTCACTTTTCCACAATCTCTATATTTACAAATCAATCCTTCACATAAAATCTCCATAAAACATTCAATTCCGTGATTCGCAATCACATCAACGATTGAGAAGATGCTTGATATTCATCGTAATTTTTGCTATTATACTGCACGACCAATAGAAATTAATAATAATTAGTCCCTGAATAAAACACCCAAAAACGTCATTCCGAGTCGTTTTTTGGCAACGCCTAGTCTGTTTTCATTAATATAATTTATATTATTGTAACCAGACAGGAATCTATAACCTCGCAACATTAGCATGATCAAATCACTAGTGGTCATAGATTTTTCGTCGGCAAGCTCCTTAAAATGACAATTTATTGAGTTTTCGTTCTGATACTATTTAAAGGATAGCGCTTTGCAATACTTTCGTATGCGTGATCCGAATTGAATCATTAATGAAATCACGAATTTTTAACTGCAACTTTATGCAATACAAATGTTCAATAACGCGTGAATTATTTTTTAATTATACATTATTTTTATATTGTATTTATAATTTTACAATACTATATTATTGTAAAACAAGTGTAAAACCAAATTTACTGAACTATGCCAGCCAAGACATGTGCCATCATATTGGGTGATGTTGTTCGCTCATCAAATACCCAGGGTGTGCAGCAAGCATTACACAACGCTGTAAACATAACGAACGATTGGTTACCGTCAAACATTCTTGCACCATTCGAAATAACCCGTGGTGATGAAATTGCCCTGGTTACGGAAATTACTGCCGACTGGTTCGGCTATTTACTTAAATTTATCGATGCCGCGGAGGCTGTAAAATTGCGATGGGTTTGTGTCTTTGATGATCTAACCGAAGGCTTCGACTCACACAGCAGCGCGGAAATGATTGGCCCCGGCTTTGTTAATGCCGATGCTGCCATGAAACACCTTAAAAAAACATCAATGTTGTTCGCGCACCAAACAAAGTGGAATCGCTACGATCAACAAATCAGCGGCATTATTAATATGTACATTACCATGTTCAACAAATTAACCCAACTTCAACGGGAAGTACTACGCTTGTATCAGCAGCACGGTACACAACAAATGGTTGCCTCAGTACTGGGAAAATCGCAGCAGCAAATTCAATATACATTACAATCAATTCAATGGGAAACATTTACCCAGGCGGAGACAGCCATTGCCAGTTTCCTGCAGCATTATATACACCAGTTGCAAGAAGATTATCTATGAAAAACATATTGATAAATAGTGGTATTCTCTTATATGCCTATCCGCTTGGTTTCATCATTGGAAGCGTAATTATCCGGCGAATTCTAATCTTTATTGATCCGGCGAATCAGCAACTCATGGGCGGCCGTGGAATCAAAATTCGGAATGAAGGTTTTTGGATTGGTATGTGTGAACATTTTCTGGTCGTAACATTTATCTTTGCCAATCAGTTCACCGCCCTGGGAATTGTTTTCGCTGCCCGCGGTATTGTCCGAAGCGATCAAATCAAACAAAATGCGTCTTATTTTCTTTTAGGCATGTTGCTCAGTTTGTGCTTTGCAACCTTTGTCGCCCTGACCGCGAAAGGTTTGTTTTACCTGATCAATCCATCACTTCTATCGTTGTTTTCACCTGCATCCAATTAACTAATATCTGTCCTAAAATACTCGTGTTACCATTCACGATTCGTATCCATTCAATATAGGATGGTATTGTTGGTCAGCCGCGGCGGACTCAGCCAACGGTTCGATTCGTACCCTGAGCTTGTCGAAGGGTACAATTTCCACCTTTTATTGAGTGGATACCACGATTCCTTATTATCGTGAGTCTGTCGCTCTGCCACATATATGATTCCGGCTTAAAGCATGCGACCCGCTTCGCAGGGAAGTCCTGTGGGCTTGGAATGCCAGGAAAACAAAGGTTCCCTAACAGATCCCTACAAACCATGATAACAATTTTGTCCATCCATACGATACAATCAGCACGAAATACAAAATATATTGCGATAAAATATTGCATATGTCATATTTTAATTGTATATTGCCGCGTCGGTAAATTAAGTCGATATCATTCGGAGTTCCTGAGACAGCATTCATTGTTAGCATTGCTTTTATTCAAAGCCCAATTGATGAAAGTAATGTCGAACAAAATTTATTATTCGCTTTTGATGCTTATGATGTTGATGCGGATGTGCAGGTCTCAATTCCTCCGTATCGAAATATTCCAATCATGGGCGGTATCTGATATCGCTCACCCCTTTCCCCGACAGCAGATATCTACTTGTTGGGCATGGGTGGTATCAGTTTCTTTTCAGAAATCGAAATGGAAATGAATGCAACGATAACAGCGGTTGATTACTATTCAAATACAACATATAAATCAGATATCTATCAACTTTCCAAAACTCAAGGTGCCAGCCCATTTGGTTTTGTTTTTGGGGGCGGTTTGATTTTAAATAATCGGGTTAATATCAGTGCCCGCTACCTGAATTTGGGAAAAGTTGAGTTAAGTGTCAATACAACAGTCAGAGAAATAGACTATGCAAATTCAGTAAGGGTTGGAAGCCAAAAGGATTCTGTCACACAATCAGGAAGGCAGCCGGTATCAATGTTGTTGTTGACATTGGGTATCAATTTTTGAGGAAACGTATGGTGCAATGCCACATTGCAATTCAACAATTACAATCGGGCGGGCTGATTACCAATTACTATTGCAGCTCAACCTGTGCGCATTGTTTATATCGCTGTAGTCCGGCATGGCCAAAAGATTTTATTACCAGCGATGCTGCACGTAAAGCAATGGCTACAATCCAACAGCTTGGTTGCTCCGCGATTCATATCGGTGGCGGTGAACCGTTGTTGAATATTGATGGCCTGATCGAAGCGCTGCACGTTGCCCGGGAAATGGATATGGACATTGATTATGTCGAAACCAACGCATCGTGGTTTCGTGACCCAATTCGAGGTCGCGATACTCTGGTACGGTTACGCAATGCAGGTCTCTCGACATTATTAATCTCAATCAGCCCGTTCCATAATGAACATATTCCGTTTATCCGCACACGCGGTTTGATAGAGGCATGCCAGGATGTCGGGATCGGAGTATTCCCATGGATATCCAACTTCATTGGCGATTTACAGCAATTTGATGAAACTGTGCCACATGACCTGTCGGCGTATCAACATCATTTTGGCGAAGATTATCTTGAAAATCTGCCAAATCGCTACTGGATATCCAAAGGGGGGCGGGCATTGGAAACATTCGCACCATTTCAACGACGCATTCCACTTGATGAGTTGCTGACACTGGAACAATCCGGTTGTTCTGAGCTTATGGTAACGTCACATTTTCACATCGATTTGTACGGCAATTATGTTCCCGGATTATGCAGTGGCATCTCGATTCGACAAAACGATTTAGGGACACAACTAATCGACGCTGATTATCCATTGATAAATTTACTTTATCATTCGGGTATTTCCGGATTGCTTTCGTACGCTGAAAAGGATTTTTCATTTGTGCCCGCTCAGGAAGCGTATGGCATTAAGTGTAAATTGTGTTATGAAATCCGCCGTTTTCTAGTCATAAAAAAAGGCTGGAAGTCACACGAACTCCAGCCTGAAGGTCACTATCGATTCGGATAATTATTTATCCGCCTAAAACTGATGAAAACTCTCTCCGATAAACTTCAATCCGGTTATAATATGCGCCCGCCAATACGGCCAGTTATGGATACCATCATGCACACGGTATTCGTGCGGCACATTTCGTTTTCTTAATGTGATATGTAATGTCGAATTTCCTTCATATAAAAAATCATCATCACCACAGTCAATATACCAACGGACCTGTTTCAATTGTTCAACCGGCAATGTGCTGGTCAAATATACCGGACTATAGGCATGCCAGTGTTCGTTCACGCGATCGTTGCCACGCAATTTTTCCCCAAACAACGATCCAAAGACACGATCATAACTTTCGTCCGGCAATGCAACAAATGCTTCATCCGTGTATATTCCGGCGCTGAATGCAGCACAGCCAGCAAATAATTCCGGATGGCGCATGGCGTACATCAATGCGCCATGCCCGCCCATAGAAAGACCGGAAACACCACGATACCGTTTTTCGGGATGGGTGCGATATGTTTTATCGATGAACGGGATGAACTCCTGAATGAAAAAATCTTCATATGGTTCGTTGTTCGCATAATCATTGATGTACCACGTTACGCCGGCATCGGGCATCGCAATGATCATCGGGGGTATTTCTCCGGTAGCGATTGCGATATCTGCAAGCCGGTTCACTTCACCGAATTGCACCCACGCAATTTCATCATCCGTAAATCCATGCAGCAGATAAACGACCGGGTATCGTCGTGAGGAAATATCATAATCCGGAGGCAGGTAAATGGAATATTCCACATCATGTTTAAGAAGCTTACTTTTGCATGTCAAAGATTCCAGGACTTTTCCCATGGGTGTAGATTGGGAAGAACTGTTATTAAAAAGTAAAAGAACAACCACTACCATACAATAGCTAATTTTTACCTTCATAAATTTAGCTCCCGGGTTATGGATTGAATTCACTTATTGTATTATTAAATCAATTTCGGCCGAACACCAATCATGAATTTTTGGAAAGTAACAAATCAGGTATTTCTGAAATACCTGATTTGTGGATGTATCGAATCTTAACTAAAGAATCGATTATTTGCAAATCAATTGAGTCCGAATCACCTACTCTGGTTTTTCATTCTGTTGGAGATAGGCTGCAATTATCTCCTGAGTATGAGATAATAACGCCATGTTTCCCCATGCACCATGGCCGGGAATTACCGTTTCTGCTAATGGGAATTGCTCCCGCAACCGATCGATCGATGCTGACCAGTTTAATACATCAGCATCCCCAATGAATCCAATATTCCGATTACCGAGTGATTTTAACAAACATCCGCCAAACAGCAATTTACGGTTTCGGAAATAGACAGTGATATTGTCGACAGTATGACCCGGTCCCGGGTAGAAAACTTCAAGTGTATCTCCACTAAACGGTAACAGCATTCCCTGGTTGATTGGAAACGTAGTCGTTGGCGCAACAAGCGGACTGGCTTTGTAAACATCTGCCAGTTCACGTTTCCCCTGATCGCGAAATTCCCGCATTGAATTTTCATCACGATCGTGACCGATTCTGTCAAGCAGGTCTACCGTCATGTCAGCACCATACGTGGGAATTTTATGCTCGACCAGATAACCATTCCCGCCCAGGCAATCCCGATGAAAATGGGTATTTATCACCAGTAGCTTTGCAGATGGAAATTCACGCTGCAACCACTCCACCACAAGTTGAGTTGCGTAATTATCCCATGGTGTATCCACCATGACAAATTGGTCATTAGCAACCTGAACAAGTAATGAATTTGCCGGCCAGGGCAGGCTGTGAACAATTCGATATACTCCCGGTCCGGCAGGTGTGATAATTAAATTATCAGCAAGTTTAATATCCTGGACAGTGGTTTGCGCAAACACAAAATTCGCCACACCTGCAAACATAAAAAACAGTACAAGCATTAGCAACTGAATTTTAATTGTTGGTTTCATAATGTCTCCCGATGTTAGTTTGTTCAGAGCTTTGATATGGACAAACGATTGCAGTTTAAAATCCTTCGTCGGCTTGCTGCTCCCCTCATCATATTACAAATAAACCAGCAGGACACAAAAAAACTCATATTTCATGTAATTCAATAACGAAACCACCATATCCCAAAACAGGTACTGTCAGGCGCTTCCCCGACTTAATCGTTGTTTTTTCATTGCGAAACGTATGAACACTATTGCTATCGCCAATTAAAGTGAGAGCATAATGACCGCTATTCATGAAATCGAAATCGATGTGAAAATTTTTTTCGTGGTCTTCCCCATTAATTCCCGCAATGTACCAGACGTCTGCATGCCGACGGGCAACGATAATGTCCTTGCCCGGCATACCGTCAATCAACTTCGATTCATCCCAGGCGACGGGTACGGTTTTCAAGAACTGTTTGACGAAATCCGGCTGCTGCCGATAACTTTCGACGCCATCGGCAAAATGCTGAAGACCGGATTCAAATACGACGCTCAATGCCAACTCATGTGCCACAGTTGTTAAATGGGGATATTGCGAATCGGAAAATGTTACCGGTGTATAATCCATACTACCGACCACATTTCGTGTAAAGGCTAACACCGTATTGTGCCACGGTGCATTGCGCGGATAAATTTCTTCGAACTTGTACATCTCTGCGCCACGGACCGCTTCCATTGTCATTAAATGCGGATAAGTACGACTCCAACCACGCGGCAAGGTACAACCATGAAAATCAACCATCAGGCGATAATCAGCAGCATCTTTTAAAATGCTGAGATAGTTTTGAATCGATTTCTGTTTGTCGCTTTGAAAAAAATCGATTTTAACGCCCTTGATACCAATTTCCTGTAACCAGCGAAACTCCTGCCGTCGCAGGCGAACCGGCATCATGCGATCGCGCGGCGCTTCGGTAACCGAGTTGTGCGGCCCGCCGGAATTATACCAGAATAGCAATCCGACGCCTTTTTTCTTAGCATATTCTGCCAGCGCAATTAATTCGTCTTCTTCAATAATATTCCAGTTAGCATCCACAAGCGAGTATTCCCAGCCCATTTCCGCAGCGAGATCGACGAAATCACGCAGACGATTAATATCCTTTGGACTGTCACTCTCCGACCACCAGCTCCAGGAAACCCTCCCGGGCTTAATCCAGGCTGTATTCATCATATTCGACGCCGGACTTACGTCGTTTATTAGCGTCGATTCAAATATCGTCGCCAATGAATTGCCAACAATAATCACACGCCACGGTATTGACCATGGCAAAGTTGTTGTCGGCAGAACAGCACCGATGCCATTACCTTCACCGGGATCCGGGAAGCGAATGCGGTACACATTGTCATCCGCATGCGCAGCCAAACGGGAACCGCAATACGTTGCATCCAAACCAGCTTCGCTAATTAGCAGCCAGTAGTTATCATTTTCAATCCGAAACAATGCCGGAAAACACCATCCGCCGGGCAACGGTGACGGTGTTCCCACCGGAACGTCTTTCTGGTAAAAATGCTCATACGCCGGTGTGTACATTCCCGGATTGTCGCACGGTTGCAAATATCCGACTGCTTCATCCGGAATATGAAAACCGGTGCGTTCACGGACGATCGTTTTCATACTGTCGGTTTTACCGGGAAAATGATAGCGAAACGCAATACCATCATCGTATGCCCGCACAATGAGCGACATAAGTGCTTTGTTCTTATTCTGAAATGTGAGAATTATTTCATTGGCAGACGCTTCGCACTCACGTTTTTTTCCATGGGGCAGCAAATAGGATTCACTGATTTTTTCATGTTTTTCGTTTACCAGCACCAGGCCGGATTCAAACTGTTGGTCGACTCGAGCAATCCCCAACGGCGAGTATGGCATGACAATATGTTTATCGCGAAATACGACTTGATAGGCAAGTTCGGTTTGGGTGGAATCGCTACGAACAGCGTGCTCAACGTTGCGATGGAGGATATTAACTTTGAGATTACCATTGGGGGATTTCAATGTCCATGTATTTTCCGATTGATTCATCTGACATGCAAACCAGAATCCTATCATACCGACACAAACTGCGCGAATGGTTTTACCGTACATGTGATTCCTCCATGTGTAAATACAAAATGTTTCGAGGTATTTAGTGATATGATTCTTTACCCTGGCATCAATATAATATTCGTTATAATCACATAATCCATTATTTAGAACTCGCTAATGGCTTTCTGTACAAAACATTAATCGATATTTGTATTTCTACCAAACAGTAGAAATAAATTGGGAAGCTATGATAATTCGATCATTAGTAATAAGTTCAAGACCTTTGTAAAATGCGGTACCAGCGATAATTCTATCATGTAGTTCCGGTATATCATCTATTTCAAAACTCTTACTTATAATTTTATCAGAAATTGATTGGGGCATTATGGTGGGATATTTTTTGCAATAGTTATTTACTTCTTTTAAAGTTGTATCAATTTTATTTCTTTCAGATAAATAGCCAATTTCAGCCAAAACCATTGTAGGAATGAATATTTTTATTTGACCAGCTTCGCTTTCGTCAAATATATTTTTTACTTTTTGGCTTAGTTTTCGATTTTCAAGTCGTAATATTATCGCCATTGTATCTGCTACATAATTATTCTTCATGTGGGTATTTTTCTTTATAGTTTGCGAATTCATCTTCTAAATGCGTCAATGATACAGCGCTGAGTTCATTTAAATTTGTTTTAATATCTTCTTCAGTAGTCTCTTCTAATAATTTTTTAAACTTCTTAGTTTTTATAAATTGGATAAAATCCAATATTTCATTCAAGGCTTCAGCTGAAAGATTTTTAGTCTCTTCAACAATCATTTTTTCTATAATAGCTTTGCTCATTTCAGTCCTCAATATCAATTTTCAACATTATATTTACATTTAACTTAATCATTTTCGAAAATAAATGCAATATAAAAAATCATTCTAAAAACCGCTAATTGCGAGAATGAACGCGAATAGAAACCTATTAAGTCTCATAATAACATTGCTCCGAAGGATACATCTGCCTTTGGCATGATTCGTATCATTCGTGGTTAAGCGCTTTTTAGAGTGAACTCAAAGATTTATTAATGAGTGCGTTGATTTAGTCTATGCCGTCATCGGTCATATACAATATATTGACAAATAAGTTAATTAGTGATTCACAAATTGACATAAAGATACGTGAAGGGCATGAAATCAACACAATCATTAATGATGACAAATTGGGAAGTTTTGCAGCATAATAGCATAGTATCCCCCAAAACATGCTAATCTTCAAGCCGCTTATACCAAAATTCTCTTAACAATAACGACGTAATAAATAAAATACCAATAGTAACTATCATTGGCAATTTTTCTTTTATTACGATGTAAATCGGCAACACCACCAAACTGGTCTGCCAGATAATCCCGATAGCGACATTAAACATATCACGTTTGAAATTTGTATTTTTCTGAAAATCGGGGTGCTCAGCCATTACTTTTTGCTCGATTGGTTTCCAGAATCCCCAGGGTCGGGTTTGCATGTAAAACTTTTTGAGCACGTCAAAGCTGTCGGGTTTGGTTAGCAAGCTTCCGATAACACAGGCAAGGGCAGAGCCAGCCAGAATAAACGGAAACGAGTGTAAAGCCGAAATATCCGGGAATACTTTTGGGAAACCCAATGCCATCAGAATACCAACGGCCATGCCCCAGAAATAACCATATCCGTTTAATCGCCACCAGTACCATTTTAACAAATTGGCCGCTGTATAACCACCCCATAAACCGTTCACAATCCACTGGGTGACCGAATTAATCGATTCCGTCATAAATCCAAATGCGATACCGACCACCACAACACACAACGAAGCCGCATAACTCATATAGATATAGCGCTTATCCGGTGCATTGGGATTGATGTAGCGTTTATAAATATCGTTCACCAAATAAGCTGGCGCAGCGTTAACAGTCGCCGCAAATGTCGACATAAATGCTGCAAGCAGGCCGGCTAACAGAACGCCCATTAATCCCACAGGTACAAAGTTATTAATAGCTAACGGCAAAATCATTTCAAAATCGATGTTCTGACCCATTGCGTTTAATTGCGGGCTGAAAAAGACAAGCGCTAACACAACAAGTCCGGCAATCATCATAAATCGGGGGAAGAAAAGCGCCACTGATACCATACCGCTCATTTTTGCAGCTTCCTTCGGAGAACGCGTAGCAAGAACTCGTTGCATATCATAATTTGGCGCTGGTCCGGCAATACTTATCAAAATACCTTTAAACAACACCATCATAAAGAAAATCGAAAACAATTCCCAGCCGTCATCAGCAATTCGGGTATTGACTGCATGCATAATACCGGACCAATCCAAATTTAGATGCCAACCAAAAAAAACATTTTTCCAGCCGTCAGGAATTACTTTTGCCAGCATATCGGGGGAAACCCGGTTCATCGCGATAATTCCCACTATAATCGAGGCAACCGTCATTACTGTGAATTGAATAATCTCTGTCAGGACGACGCTTAGCATTCCCCCCATCACAACGTAAAATGTCGTAATACCCATAAAAATCAGCGCATAAATATTGGGATGCAAATCCCACGGCAGAAACACTGCTGAAAATTTGCCAATCCCTTGAAATGCGTACGCCAGAAAACCAACCACACTGACAAGCGCAAACACCACAACGCTAATGTGTGATAAATTGGCGCCTCGCTCTTTTCCGAATCGGAGTGTGATCCACTCCGCACCGGTAAGTACATTTGATCGACGTAACCAGGCTGACAGATACACCATCAAAAACACCTGATTGAACACGGGCCACAACCACGGTATCCATATGCTCTTTAAGCCATAAACAAACAACAAATACACGAGCCACATTGTTCCGGTAATATCAAACATACCTGAAGCATTAGAAATACCTAGAACATACCAGGGTAATGTTTTTCCTCCCAGGAAATACGAATCCAGATTTTTTGCCGCCCGCCGTTTCAGCATAATACCAATCGAAACAGTGGACAAAAGATAAATGAAAATAATAGCCATATCAATTGCGTGAATCTTCATAGATGTTCCTTACGAGTGTTCTTCCGACTTACCTGAATACGCCTTGGAAACAGGACTTAGTTTGCTCTCAAAGCCCGATTATGCATTTGTAATAGTTTAAGACAGGAAAGTGAAAAATACATATATTTTCAGTAATTCACAAGTAATTACTTGTAAAAACGGTAACCTTTCAGGAGGGCGTTACCTGAGTGCTACGAAGGCGCATCTGCCTTTGGCATGATTCGCCTAAGGCGGAGCAATACTTTCACGTAATATTGTCAGTTTGTTAGCTTCGACACCGTTCTTGTTCCGATGCATCGGAACGACACGCCGGTGCGAGACAGCAAGCTCAGCCGACGGTTTAATCCATTTCCTGCCTGGAAAAGTACGTTCCCGGTCAATAATTTGTAACATCGTGGGACGCATGAAATGTGAAACAAATACGTTGAATCAATTTCCTTCTGTTTGATGTTTCACTTTTCTCAAAAATTGTTCGAATTGATGGAACTTGGCTATTAAAAAATTTTGTAGGAATAACACTCGTCCCCAGTCAAGCCCGGGGCCAGTTTCCTTCTTGTTTCATAACTGACCAGACTTGACAAAGTCAGTTTTTTCAATTGACGTGCGACAGAATTAAAAAAGCTATCCGTAAACAATGATAAACTTTCACATCGATGCAGCTATTTTTTCTGTATTAAAAAAGCAATATCATGTTGAAATTGCGGTACAGTCAATGTGACGTTGCCACTTCTTATTTCAACAGGTTCTGAATAAAGTATGCTGTCGGCTGGGCTGACGCAATATGCGACATAATTTCCATTGTTCGTTGCCAACGAATCGATTGTGAGCAATTGAGGGGCATGTGTATTTTCCAGGTCAAAATTAGTATCGGTACAATATATAAGCGCTTCTTTTGCAGATGACAGTATATAATTATTTTCGGTTGGGCTATCTATGCTGACGCCATTATTGCATAAATTGGGATAATCAGATAGTTTTGCCCATACATCCCACATTACCTGTGCATCCGATCGAAACAAATCATATTGCGCGAGCGAATCCGGTGTGGACGTCTGAACATGATCCATGGATGGGAAATAAAGATCGACTTGTTGGCATTTCGCCATAAAAAATTGCCATAAATGCTGCCGGACTATCTGACGCTCATTAGCAAACGATTGTGCGGCTCCTGGCTTAGCATCTACCTGCAAGACAGCTCCGACATACGGTTTTCGATAGTGCTCCTGCCATGCATGCGCTTGTTGAACTGTATTTGCATTACTGCAGATAATTACATCAAAATAGGGGCGGCTGAACAACCAGTCTACCTGACTCCCAACACCCGGTAAAGTACTATTCTTATGCCAGTCGCCCATATCCAGGCCACCGGCATCGAAGCCCAATACCATGGTTTTTAGCGGCTGCAATTTTTTATAACGTAGCCTGCTGGCCATTGCCATTTCATCAATCCACAACTGCGTCTTATCCCAATCGCCCTGATTATCCGACAGATTGCCAACCAAATCGTAACAGATATTGTCCATGTCTGCGGTCATATCAATAATTTTTAGGAACCAGTATTTTGTTGCTTTCACTAATGGCCGACGTTGTTCGGCAACGGAATGATAAATGCTGAATCGATAACGCAATCGCTGACCAAGATGGTTGGTAAATCGATTCACGTTGTTACGCGGATTGAAAAAATGGCCATCCCAATAAATGTCGTGCATTTCCCGATAACGGCTCCGGGTGACCGGCGCTTCCAGTTGCGATGCATCCCACATTACAAGATGAATAATGATGCCCCGCGATTGCATATACTCGCATTGTTGGCGAAATCGTATCCAAAATACGTCGTTATATTTTGTCACATCAAAAGTTCGACTCCCTGGCTCGGTTTCAACGAACGGAAAAATTACATTGTCAAGCGACCCGCCATGTTCAAATGTGTGGTATTCGATTGCTTTCCAGCTTAACGGCAGATATGCGCGCACGTGGTTCATACCATTGGCGACATGCCAATCGACCCACTTTTTATAATCGAACGCATCATCTGCAACATGAAAAATAATATCGGGCATCGCACCGAACGATAATATCGGTTTTAGATTATGGGTGAAAAATGCCTGTTTTGTACCCACATTGGCAATAGCAAGCCCCGGATGTACATCAAGCGTCTTTTGTTTACATGCTGGCAGTAGCAAGAACAGAACTAGCATAAGTTTGAAACGATAATTCATTTTCATCTCCCTTTAAAAAAATTACCTGATAATGTTCGGGTACTATGCCATTAACACCTCACTTTCTCTATATTATTAATGTAATGGATGTCATCTATTTATTCAATTAACAAAATGGCAAATCTACTAATCTGCTGACTCGATTCAGTCACAACATTGAGTTCAAATCCGGCTTGCCGGGCAGTCGTGTAAACATCTACCGCGAATCCCTCCGGACTGGGCCGGCGTTTATATGGATTTTTACAGTCCTTTATATCCATAACACATTCCGGGCAGATACCACAACACACCTGGTTCAGAATGAATGCTTTATAATATCCAAGCAGAAATACATTACGTTCAAGCTTATGCAGCGTATTTGTTAATTGATGGGATAGCTTTTCCGGATAGTTGTCTTTTTCTGCATAAAACTGAAAACGAAACAATGCACCGTTCGTGTATTCCCGAAAAATTTTTTGGCATTCCGCCACTTCAGGCAAATATGGAGGGCAACTGGCATGCCCTTTTTCATTGCATCCAAACAGACATTTCATCCTTACCCAGTTCGCCACAACAATATCCTGTGAATTAATCCATTTGAAGTCATTCAGCTCATACGCAGCGAAGATTTTTTCCAGTTCATCTTTGTGTTGCATAAACTCTGTTTCCTTTCAACTGACAGAAAAACTCAAACCTGCTTATTCAATGAATCCTTCCACAATCTCAATAATCTGTTTATCCGCATCCATGCGTACTGTGCTGCCAATCGGTATCACAGTATTGGGACAATTATGCCCAAAATCATTTACTTTTAAAATAGGGAATCCATAATCGGCCGTGACTCGGACTAAAACCTGTTCCATCTGCTCATAACGTGATTCGTGCCGCTGAAGCTTATAGATATATCCCACAATAACGCCGCGAATTTTGTCAAACACTCCCAATTGTCGAAGTTGTTGAAACAGACAATCACATTCTTCGGGGATGATATTCATAGCTTCGACAAAATAAATTGCATCCGACAAATCGGGGAAAAATTCCGTACCGGCCAGTTTGAGCAGGCAACGCAGGTTACCGCCCAGCAATTTGCCTTCGCCGCAGCCGGAACGAATGGTTTGTCGGGCGCCGTTCGATTGGATTGAGCCGGTATGGCCATCCACCAATCGACTAATAAAGCCGTCTCGATCGTATTTGGTGGGCGTTCGTCCCCATCCCCAAATGATGTCATTGCCATGAAACGTAATCAGGCCGGTCTTATAATAGATTGCATTGAGTAAAACGGAAATATCACTGATACCAACAAATATTTTGGGATTGTTTCGAATATTCTTCCAGTCGATATAAGGCAGGCAGGCGTTGGTGGTTTCGCCACCCTGGGAACAGACGATAGCCTGAACAGATTGGTCAGCGAACATGGTGTTAATATCATCCGCTTTTTCCTGAGGGGATGCACAATATCCCCATGAAGTACTACGGATGCTTTTACCCTCTTTAATATTGAATCCCAATGATTTGAGATACTGCATTCCGGACTGAAATTGTTGTTCCAGATTTTGAGTCACTGGTGTGGATGGCGACACAATCCCGATGGTGTCACCTGGTTTTAGTCGTACCGGATGCATTCGGAGCGTCCTCCATAGTTAGTTGGCAGATACCGTCCGATCCATAGCCCAGCGTCGCATGTCATCAATCTGCTCAGCCATGATAACGGACAGTGGCCGGGTTTTGCGGATTTCATCAACAAGCGCTGCCTGGGTCAGTTTTCCGGATTCGCCAATCATTGAATAAAGCCCGGAAACGATCGCTTGTTCGATTTCCGCTCCGGAGAATCCATTACTCACTTCAGCCAGTTCGTCGAAATTGAACAAGGCTGAATTCAAATCACGCTTATCAAGGTGGATTCGAAAAATTTCCTTGCGAATGTTTTCATCCGGCAGATCGACAAAGAAAATTTCGTCCAACCGGCCTTTGCGCATCAGCTCGGGCGGCAGACACTGGATGTCATTAGCCGTTGCGACCACAAATGTTGCGGAGTCGCGTTCGGCCATCCAGGTAAGCAGTGTTCCCAATACGCGTTTGGATGTCCCGCCATCACTGTTGTCGGTCGCGACACCTTTTTCAATTTCATCGATCCACAACACACACGGCGCCATCATCTCCGCCATTTTCAGTGCATCGCGGGTTTGTCGTTCAGTTTCTCCATAGTATTTATTGTACAGCGTGCCAAAATCCAAGCGTAGTAGAGCCACCCCCCAGGTGCCGGCAATTGCTTTTGCGGCCAGGCTTTTACCGCTGCCCTGCACGCCCAATAGCAGGACGCCTTTTGGCAAATCCAATCCATGCCGTTCAACCTGGCCGAGAAAAATTGCCTTCCGTTGCTCCAGCCATTGCTTCAGTGTTTTGAGTCCGCCCACATGCTGAAATGACGATGTATCCTGCTCATAGTACAGCACGCCATCTTTGTTGAGAAGTTTGTATTTTGCCTCCGCGATAACCGGGATGTCTTCCTTTGTCAGCGAACCATCGGCCAACGCTTTCCAAACGAGCTTGCGCGCTTCAGGCAGGGTAAGCCCCTTTAAATTTTGAATCAGAACATCGACCATATGTTTTTCGGTGGTAATTCTACTTCCCGGATTATCGGTGATCCATTTTTTGCCGACTTCCATAATCATATTTTTCAACGACTGTTCATCAGGAAGCGGCAATTCGAAATGTGCGGTAAGATGTTTAATTTCATCGGGCACATTGATATGATGGCTCAACAAAATAATGGTCTGTTGATACTTTTCCGACTCTTTCGCAATCTGTTTTAACAAGCGGGCGTTGCGATCGTCCGTCAGGTACGGGTGAAAATCCAGCAGCACAAACACACCCTTCATTTTCATATTGAAGATATGATAGAGCAGCTCGGTTGGCTCCAGTTTGGAATCGCTTTTTATCTGAGCGTTCATTACCTGGGCAAAACCATCAATAATGCTCCATCCATAAAGTGACTGACGGATTGTCGGCGCCAGTTTTTCCAGTATGGTTAAAACTCGATTTTCTTCCTGCGATTCAATAAGAATAATCGGAACCCGTGATCGTATTAATTCTTTTAGATCGTTGATCTCGTGCATGATTCGTCTCCTTGTCTAAAAGAGTGTATTTGGGGAGAAATGTATTTAGTATTTTGTGATATTCTTTTGGTATATTTTTATTAATGATTATGTATATATCTCAGATACTAAGAAATAAGCCGCTGAAGCGGCTACAGCAGATTGGTCTTTGGCAGTTGTAACACCACGATAAATCGTGGCGTTTGTACAATTAAATCAGCGCCATGCTTAAGCTTGGTGTTTTAGAGACGTCCCCCAGGTGTTTAGCTGCTTCAGCAGCTTTTTAATAGAGCTGAGTTATGTTCACAATCATTTTTTATTTAATTGTCGGGGAAGCAGTTAGTGAATGGTGCGTAGTGACTAGGGTCAAAGTAAAGAATAGCGAATGATAATCCAATAAAAGTTTTCCGGGCACTAACCTTTAAACCATCCGCGACTATTCTCCTATATTTATCTCAATTCACTATTCACAATTAACAATTCTCAATTAACAATTCTCAATTTTCTATTTTAAATTCTCAATTCCCAATCCCATATAAACGTCCGCTCCAATGGATTAATATCCCGGCGTGGTAACTACTACCGAAGTCGCATTACCATCCATCCCCTGCCTCCGTTTTGCTTCTTTAAGAATTGCCGCCGTTGCAGTTGCGCCAACACGAGTAACTCCCAACGCTTTTACACGTAACAAATCGTCCAGTGTACGCACACCGCCGGCAGCTTTAACCTGCACCCCGGGTGCAGCGTGTTTTCGCATGAGCTTTAAATCGTGATCAGTTGCACCGGCATAATTGTACGTTCCGTCAGCCCCCTTGACAAATCCATATCCGGTTGATGTTTTCACAAACTCTACACCCGCATCACTGCATATTTCACACAATTTAATTTTATACTTATCATCGGTTAAATAATCATTTTCAAAAATCACTTTTAAGATTGCCTGATGCTGGTGACAGGTTTTCAAAACCGCGGCGATTTCCTTTTTCACATAATCCCAATCATGTCCCAGTATTTTACCAATATTTACCACCATATCGATTTCCACCGCGCCATCGAGACAAGCTTGCCGTGTTTCCGCGACTTTCATTTCGATACAGGAGTTGCCATGTGGAAAACCGATGACCGTCCCGACCAACACATCGGCGCCTGTTAGCCATTCCACCGCCAGTTTGACGGCATATGGTTTAATACACACTGAGGCGACCTGATATTCACGCGCGACATCACAGCCAGCTTTCAATTGTGCATCAGTCATAGTTGGGTGGAGTAATGAGTGGTCGATCATTTTTGCCAATTCATTAAGGGTGTACATATATTTTTCCATTCAGCTTAATTTAATTAAGTTTTTTTTAACGATAAGCACACTGCCTTAACCACCAACCTCCACCCATTTCCCCTTCTGATGGCTCTTGAAAATCGCCTCACACAACAGCACTTCATGCTGGCCGTCTTCAAACGTGGCGAACTGGGGTATCGCTGAGAAATCGCCTGCAGCGATGTAACTGTAAAATGCCGTAAAGCTCTGTTTTAATGAATCAGGGTAGCCTTCGTTGTGGCCGCCGGGGTACGATGCAAACGGACGCACCACATCGGACAGCAGGCCGGGATCCTTCAACAGGCTCTGATTGGCCGCATTACGACTGCCGATCCACATTTCATTGGGGGACTCGCTATTCCAGGACATGGCTTTTTCTGAGCCGGCAATTTCGAAGCGCAGGCAATTTTTCCGGCCAGCAGTTGTCTGTGACACCCATAAGCAACCATTAACGCCATTTTCAAATCGCAGCAAAATCGCGCCACTGTCTTCGGTGGAGATTGTTACATCGTCAGTCGCTTCAATATCCTGCACCTTCGCCGAATATGTTTCCACCTCCCCTTTTGGGCGTTTGCGAATCGGGTGCACGGTTTTCAAATCTGCACAGACAGCAGTAACTTTCAAACCGGAGATAAATTGCACCATATCCAGCCAGTGGGTACCGATATCACCAACCGCGCGGACATCACCGCCTTCTTCTGCCAGCACACGCCAGTTGTAATCGGTGGGGTATAACAACCAGTCCTGCACATATGAACCAACAATTGAGAAAACATCCCCGATTTCCTCATCCTCAATTATTTGCCGCGCTTCACGTACAAGCGGATAGAATCGCATATTGTAATTCACACCGGCAGCTCGCTTCTTTTGCTGCGCCAGTTTGACAAGTTCGGCTGTTTCCTTCGATGTCATCGCCAATGGTTTTTCGCACAGCACATGTTTTCCCGCATTCAAACCGTCACGAGCCATTTGAAAGTGCAATTTGTTAGGCGTTGTTATATGAATTGCATGGACGTTCGGATCGCTTAGTAACGTATTCAAATCCGGATAAGCCATCGGGATATGTAAATCAGCAGCGGCCTGCGCTGATTCGGCTTCATCAACCCCCAAAATACCAATGACATTAACACCAATCCGTCGTAACGCTTCCGCATGCGCCGGCCCCATAAATCCAGCGCCGATAATGGCGGTGTTTATATTGAACATGTATGGCTCCTTTTGAATTTTGAACATGGTAAATACGTGCTACGCACTTTCGAAATGCGTAGCGCGTGAATCATAACGTCCCAAAATATCGATCACCAAAATCACCGAGACCGGGAACAATGTATTTAAATTCATTCAAATGCGAATCAATCGCTGCCGTGTAAATACGCACATCCGGGTGTTTTTGACTTAGCAGTTCAATCCCCTCCGGTGCGGCAACGATGCAGACAGCAGCAATTGACACAGCGCCTTTTTTCTTTAAGGCATCAATTGTATCCACCAGCGAGCCACCGGTCGCCAGCATCGGATCGAGCACGAGTACTTGTTTGTCCTTAAGATTTTTAGGAAATTTTTGATAGTACTCTCGCGCAATTGCCGTGGCTTCGTCACGTTCCAGTCCGATAAATCCAACCGGCGCCCATGGCAGAAAATTCCGCGCCGGAAATAACATGGAGATGCCGGCACGCAGCACCGGCACAAACACAACCGAATGCAGGATGTGGTGACCGGTCATTTCGGCCAATGGTGTTTCGATCTGCTTTTCGGTCATGGGAATATCCGATGTCGCGGTTATCACCATTATTTGTGAAACAATACCCGCATGATGCCGAAACGATTCCGTGTCGGTATGCTTGTCACGCAGAATGGTGAGCGAATGCTCCATTAACGGATGTTCCACGCAAACGACATTACTCATATGCTCTCTCCTAAAAATTGATCATAAGGATCAACAGGGAAAACGGAGAAGGGTGAACGGAGAAAGCAAAAATAAATTGAGCGTTTTTCTTTTGTCCATTTTCCATTTTCCGTTATCCATCTCTTTTATTCACAACTCCCGAATCCAGATATTCCGGTAGCTTACCGGATTGCCATGATCCTGCAAACGAATTGGCGCTTTTCCGTGCGGAGCGTAAGCGGGCATACCACGATACACGGTATTGCCTTTGATTTCGAAATTATTCTGAATAAGCACGCCGTTCTGAAATGCAGTCATCCGGGCCGGAGCGATCAGAATACCATCGTCATTGAAACGAGGGGCAGTGAACACCACATCGTAGGTTTGCCACTCGCCCGGCTTTCGGCAAGCGTTGACCAATGGAATTGCCTGTTTGTAAATACTGCCGCACTGACCATTGGAATACGAGCGATTTTCATAGGAATCGAGCACCTGCAACTCATAACGATCCATAAAAAAAATACCACTATTGCCTCTTCCCTGACTTTCGCCTTTTACTTTAACAGGCGTTCGAAATTCGATGTGGAGTTGGCAGTCACCAAATACACGCCTGGTATGAATCTCACCGGTTTTATCGACCACGGTCATGCACCCATCTTCAATTTTCCATTTTATGGGATTCCCATCTTTGCCCAACCATTCGGACGCGTCCGCGCCGTTGAACAGTACAATGGCATCAGACGGGGCCAAATTGCCATCACCGGGCACAACAACCCGCGGCACCGGTTCCCACACTTCCGTGAGCGTAGGATCAATTTTTTCTTCGTCATCCTGGGAATATACAGCAAAAGGCAGAATCAACAGTATTATAAAAAGCAACGAACAGATTTTTCGCATGGTCGATCCTTTCTTTGTGATAATGTGATAATCAAACTATATTTCTTGTTCAAAAGTGAAAGCATCAAGCTAATTTTTTTTGATAAATTTTATTAGTTACTGCGCACGGTCATAAATTGAACTTTGTCCCGGGATACTTTCTGTTGCCTGAGCTTGTCGGAGGCAACAAATCCACTGAATTGGTGCGTTTGTCGATCCGCCGCAGCGGACTCAGCCGACGGATAGTTGTAATTTATTACCTGTGTAGTTACTGATATACTAATTCTCCTTCTTCTGTTATATCATAAATTTACGATAATCGGACTCGCAGAAATTATCCCACTCCAATAACGCCCATCGGAACGTTCCCTTTCATCCTTTTCAATATTAAGCGGGCCACGAAACGCCCAACAACAATAATACTGTCCTGAAGCAATCGGGGGATAACCACCATAACTAACGGTTCGGGTAATAGATTGTTTACTTCCTATTTTTGTGAACCAGGAAGATTCCCAATTTTCCAACGGATTAGAATTCGCATTGCTAACAGAAGAATACGATGTTTGTTCGTTCCATAAGACAACACCACCACGATTTATAGTGCGGAATAATTCTAATCCGGTTAAATCCGAATCTATAACGTAAAGGTTTTCGTCATCATTATTTGTGATGGTGAACGTGAATTTAACAGTTGATGTAAACCGATGTTCAACAATTTCAAGCGTATCTAATGTCAATTCAAGACCAGCCGAAAATATGTTATCTTCAATAAGTGCATTTTTTACCTGGAAATTATTTCGAACATCAATTTTATTTGACATGACATCGTCATAACATCCACGATACTCAGCGTTCGAAATGTGAAAAATATCATCAGCATAATCTTCGGTGAATTCATCCGTTATATAGACTCCTTCCGGCGCTTTAACAAATGTGCTTGGATAAAAGCACCCCATATAAACAGCTTTATCAGATACAGTAATAACAAATGGTTTTAACCACCAACTTTCTGGCAATTCAAAATTAGAATTTAGACCAGGAATATATTCATTTTTATTTCTTTTCAAGTAAATACAGTGAGTTGAGAAATCGTAAAAGTGAATATCATCGGATGATATCCATGGTGTTGGATCAAGCGCTATTTCTGATACATCCTTATCTCGAATGTGCTCAATAGTTAAATTTGCATCTTTAAGTAAATGGATTGAAAAATGTGATTCAACCTCAGATGATGATGGATTTTCAGTGCAATTTGAGTTAATGATCAATAATGCAAAGAATAAACTTAATTTTTTCATAATGACCTGCCTACAGTCAAAATTAGTGTCTCTTACTCAGCGCTAACATTATTACAACGCTACATTTTTGGGTGACTGTATTCTTCCGTTATCATCAAATAAACTTCAATGAAAGAAATTAACACGTTTTCGACGTAATTATTTTATCTATAAAAATTGGTAGCGAATGTACAGGTGGGTGAATTCATTTATTTGTTTTGCCTGGCCGGTTAATTGGTTCTATCTAACCAATTTAATATATTTTCCTTAAAATTCAAGAACTTTATACATTTATGTCGAGGAAATTTTGCAGTTGCTGGCGGTTCGGAATTCCGTTTCGGCCACCGACGCAACTTGTACTCAGTGCTGCCGCTGCATTGGCATAACGGGCCGCAACAGGAATATCCATTTTTTCAGCAATTGGCCCACGCATAGGCGCCGTGAAAAACGTCGCCGCAACCCGTTGTATCAATCACAGCTATCTTGTGTCCAGCAATCTGAAACATGTGTTGTTGATGCAAACCAATGCATCCATTCTCACCACGTGTAAAAATAACTGTCTGGTCTGCATGGTGGCGGATCGCATAAGCAGCTTCATCCAGGGTATTTTTATGTGTATGTTGGCACGCAAAGTTAGCGGACACCACAATGTGGTCAGCAATTTCCAGTGCAGCATTCACACAGGGGGTGTCGCGTTCCAGATCAACAATCACCTGGCCGCCATAGCGCTTCACTGTGTTGGCAGCCCCAATGCCGGCAGCGCCGGAATTGTGATCGATCAACAAAATTTTAATGAGCTTTAAAATGTTTGGATCGGGGAAATCGTTTACATATGCGCATCTAAATTTGGATGGAGAAAATAGAATTGTTCGCTGATGGTTTTGCAGGCTGGAAATAACAACGGCCGTTATCGGTTCTGCGGTTGCATCATAAACGATCTGTGAGGTATCAACACCTTCCGATGCGAGCGTCTGTCGCGCACGCGTGGAAACATCGTTATTATTTAAAGCTGCGGAAAAATAAGTACGCGCGCCCAACCGTGCAGCAGCGACCAGGGCGGCCGCCGTATTGCCGCCGTCGTACATTTGAAAATCCAATAGTGGTTGTTTCGTACCGCACACCGGCCAATGTGAAACGGTTGCGATGTAGTCCACAGCAACCGTGCCTATTCCAAATACGTCAATATCTTTTTTCATTTAAAATCAGAGCTGTTCACAGGTTCCGGGTTCAGTGTTCCAGACAGATATGCAGTTCAGGAGATCAATAGACTCGTTACAGATTAGTTTGTAACACGGCGAATATTACCGATGCCATCGCTTAGAGCAATTGCATCGGTTCGGCTGTAATACATTCAAAACCCTAACAGGCATAAACCAGGAATGATAAACCGGCAAAATTTATTATAGAATGAGAATTAATTAAGTTGGTCATCTTTACTAAATTTTTAACATATGATTTCATGTACTCGACTGCTTGGATCTCCTGTGTCCGTTCATGGAAAATTCGGTATCCCGCCAAAAGACGGCGAGAACCGAAATGACACTCCTTAGGTACTGTGCAAGTTAAATAAGTAATTAAATTCTGAATCCTAAGCACGTTCACGTTCGAATATCATTCAGACTTTTTATCCGCAATCAACCAAAAAGGTGAAATCACAAACCAGGCGAGTGGCATTAAATTTGTCCACCACAAATAACGCTGAAATGAAGGTGAATCTATGTGATCTCCATGAATAAATATCATAGTGGCTGAACCTAAAATAATCGCAAGCGACAACAGCGATAAAACCGGGGCTATTTTTTTATAACTGATTTCATAGTGATACCTTTATAGTTTCATCAATGAATTAACATTATCTACTCAGGGATAAACAAGATTCAGGCCATCGTCTGAGTCTATCTACTTCGACTGACGATAAGGATTTATTGAAATGTTGTCTTCAACAAGCTCAGACAACGGCGCCACAGAGTAAATGCCATTTATTCAACAAATTCAATTACCGTTTTTCTTTATTCATTATGTAAAGCCGAGATACAACAGTTGAGCAATAAAATAGCCCGGCAGCCATTTGAAAAACATGTGAATTGGCAGTAAGAAAACAATAATAAGTGTGGCAACCCAGGTATACAGCGCTGCCCAGTTAATAAATAGTTTGGACTTTTTGGCCCGGTATTGCATCAATCCAATTCGCGGGAAAATCCAATGTTCACCAAAAACCACGGCGCCGATTGGCATCAGAATTAATCCGTATAGTGCGACAAAATCCAGCAACCGCATAAACACTACGGGGAAACAAGTAACTACCGTGGTCGTAACACCGGCAATCAGGTTGACTCGCCAGCAAGCCCAATTAGGCGTGGCAATTTGCAGGGCAAGTCCTGCTCGGTACATTGCAGGATTGGATGTCGTCCAGCCGGCGATTACTACTGCAACTGCGCCAGCGAATCCGGCGGCAGTGTAAGCCATCATACCGGGATTCATCTCCCGGGCGGCAGCCGCAACCATAATGCCCGAGCAAATCCAGGCAATCATATGACCGGGGTACATACCAAACGCCGAGAAAAAGCCATATTTCCAATTTCGGGCAAAACGCATAATCGCCATATCCGACAGGCCAATATGCATGGCGAGATTTGCAAACCAGGCAAAAAACGCAATATGCATGAAGCCAGATTTTTCCTGTCCTGCACTCGGAACACCGTTCCAGATTTTTGTCGTTGCGACATGACAAAACTCACCAAAACTGTGAACCTGCCCGATCGAAGGCAGCAACGCAATTGCGTCCGCAATAAAAATAGCAAGCATCTACGGAGAACAGACGGATGAAAATTTGGAAACTTTTTCAAAGCCCAGGATGGCAAATAATGTTACAACGCCTCCAACGATGAGCGTAATAATGACCCAGCCAACGCTGTTCGGGGCCACATCCGTCAGCGCTGGTGTAGGCACTTTAAACGCCAGGCCAATTGCTGTCGATGAAACAGCAATCATGGCGCCGGCAAGTACGCAATAGAGAATCGCGTTGGCAACATTGTAAATATAGGTCAGTCCGGGACCACATATTTTCCGTAGATACCAGTAGAGCGTTAACCGTGTTTGTACAGCAATCGGTGACACGACAAACGCCCATGAAAGGACAGCCAGCAAATTAGCCCCAGAAATAAATCGCGGGCAGCCACGCCGTGAATAACAAACATGGCACCAATGACAAACTCAGTCGCAGCTACATGTTCACCCGCGAATAGACCAATAAATTTCCCCGGTCCCAGCAATTTATTTTCAGTTACCGGTTCACGGTCAAATTCATAGAGTCGATCAAGTCGTTGAGTAAGCGTAGTTATTGTGTTTTCTATTTACCTTCTCTTGTTTAAAGATTTTTATGAAGGTTGCTCACTTTGGTTTTTCCGATTTCAGAATTTCGCTTTTAGACCTTCCGTTCCCGTATAATTTTTTGTTGATGCCCACTATCAAGATACGCTTGCAGCGGATCCATCGGCAAATTTAATTCCTGCCGTGCTCGGGCGACTATCGAACGAACATCAGCATATACCAATGCCGAATTAAACAAGCGATTTGCCAGAATAATTTCATCAGCCGCCTGCAATTCGACCAACCGTTCTCGATCCACCAGCATCGCCCGCGCCAGCATGTGCTGCAACGAATCTACAGAATGAAGCATCGCATGTATTCGGTTCTCACGGCCACTGCACTGATCGATCATGTACGCCCAATTTTTTTGTGGGTCAGAATTAACAACAACATCACCCGCGACCAATTCATAAAAAATTCGCGCCATTTCCGGATTGGGTTCAACAGAGTGATCGTCATCGGCTGCATAACGGGTATTAAAATGAAAACCGCAGTACATGTTTTCAGAAATTAAACGAGCGACAATTTGCTCTATGTTTGTGCTGTGAAAATGATGTCCCAAATCAACCAACACACCGGCATTATTCCCCAGTTCTTTAGCTAATAAATAAGCGGTTCCCCAATCGGGAATAATTGTGCTATACGTTCCCGGCTCAAACACTTTATATTCAATCAGCATCATAACCGCCGGATCGATATGCTGATGAATCCGATGCAATGCTTTTTTTAGAATGGTATGCGTTTTTCCCAATTCAATTTGCCCCGGGTACAATGATCCATCCGGCAACCAAATCGTCAACAATTTGGTTCCAAATTCATTGGCAATTTGGCCGGCAGCAATTGTCTGCTCAATATAACGATCCACCGTATCTGTTTCGGTTGCTGCCAGGCTATTGCGGTAGGAACCACTCAAAAAATATGTTGGACTAATCGACCCCATGCGAAGTCCTTTCTCATGTGCATATGCGTGAACATCGCTCGCTGTTCGCATTGATGCCGTCTGCCCATCCTCAGTCAAATCCCACAAGACGTGTACCGCCACGCAATCAGTTGCACCGGTTAATTGATGAACAATGGCAGCATCGTCCAATTTTTCATAAATTGAACGGGCAAATCCGGGAGGCATATAACCAGCAAACCGACCACCACCAAAATCACCAAATATCCAACTGGGAATTTCGACTCGAAACGCTTTGATAGCTTCTATTGCCTGTTTTACCCGCTGATCTCCAAACTCATGTTTAAGCACATCCAAACCGTTTTCAATGTGTTGATTTGTCATTTTTGACCTTTCGTTTCGTAACTATCTCTACGTTCGTATTGGTAATGAATTAGTTATAATGCACACGGTCATAAATTGAACTTTTTCCTTAAAAATTTTGCGTTGCCTGATCCCGCTTCAATTCAGCGGGATCAGCCAACGATGAAACCAGAAAATAAAAATGTTCAAATTATGTCCGTTTAAGCATAGATATGGAATTATTAGGTAAGTGACTATGATAGGTTATCAGCCGGGTTTCCATGACAACGTGCTGCTGCTTCAACACTCCATTTTGTGTGAGATATTCCACAACCATATCAATGGCTGTCATTCCCATTTTATAGGGTGATTGATCCACGGTGACAAACGGCACACCAAGTTTATGTACAATATTGTTATCACCAAATTCCGCCAACATCACATCAACAGGGATGGTGAATCCATATTCCTGCAGGGCTTTGCCAGCGCCATACGCAACCAGACCACCAACGCACATAACCGCGTCAAATTCAATGCCTGCGGATAGTGTGTCCTTCATTTTAGCAAACGCATCCGTATCATCGATTTTGCAGGGGACTAACAGTTCTGGCTGGTAAGGCAGGTTCAATTTCTCCAGTGCCTTGCGATAACCATTGTATCGACCTTTAACGACGTATAAATCACGTGTTGGACCCAAAAACATAAATTTTCGCCGGCCTTGTTCAAAGAAATACTGAATTATTTGCTGCGATGCTACTTCATCGTTAATCGTAACTGATGGAAATTCCATGCCATCAATCCGCCGATCATAACAGACCAATGGAATACCACGATTTTTGATGAGATAGATCACATCGTTATTTTGTGTGCCGGGCACCGCATCCAGTAGAATGGCATCAACCTGCAACGCAGCCAGAAATTCCAGATTACGTCGTTCGTTGGTTGCATTTTCGTCATGTACGAGAATAATAACTTCATAACCGTACGTTCGCGCCTGCTCGTACATTCCGCGGACCGCTTCGGAAAAGAACGAGATTCGTAAATCCGGAACAATTACTCCCAAGATGTAACTGCGTCGCTGACTTAAACTTCGCGCCATGATCTTGGGATGATATCCTAACTCTCTGGCTTTTTCTTTAACGCGCCGCCGAGTTTCTTCGGATATATCCGGACTATCACGTAACGCCTTGGATACTGATGCTGTTGTCAGATTTAAAACAGATGCAATGGTTTTCAGAGTAACAGGTTTGTTTGATTCGCTCATTTTAAATATTCTATTGTATGAAAGGAAATAATTTCAATGATGAAAAAAAGCTGAAGATTGTTTTGAAGATATTAGCTCAATTCGCAAACTAGCATATTCCCCGGAAAGTAGGATTATTACTTAAAATTGATAACACGTATGTAAAATCGAAAGCGATGATGAGCTTCCCGCGCGTTTTTTGCGCGGGTTAGTTCAATCATTATTTAGGCCGCATCCCTTTAGCAGAGACGTTTCA
>JAFGDW010000057.1 GCA_016931935.1 Candidatus Zhuqueibacterota bacterium
CTCTAAGAAATCCTGTTCATCCTGTTATCCTGTCTAATTTTTTTAATTCTGGTTTATCCAGGTTAGGGTTAAGAATGTAACATCACCAAACCGATGTAATCGCTTAGAGCGATGGCATCGGTAATACTTACTTATTACAAACTAATCTTTAATAAGTATAAAATCTAATAGGTTTCATAAACACAATTGGTGAAAATTAGTGAAATTAGTGTTTAGCTCTTATTGCTACGGACTCATATATGAAAATAAAATTTTGTGATCGCGGATCAGAATTTATATGACCACTATTTAATATCACTTTTTATTCATATCATCATCCCGTGATTTCTTTCCCGTAAAACGATCGTAAAGATATGATATCCCAAAATAACCCGCTAGAAATGCCACAATGACCAGGACGGATACTGAAAGAATGTCGCCCATTTTAATTCTGCTCCACTTTTATTAATTCGATCTGCCCACAATCCGGACACGTGCCTTTGGTAACGGAATAACCTGTTTGGCAGCGCGGGCAATATGATTTTATCTGGTCCGATTCTGAAAAAGTGGGTATTAATAATTCATACGGATTGATGTTATTGTCACGTAGAAACTTTCGGATTATTTCAATCTGCCTGGTGTTATACCAATCGCACGTTTCTTTTATTGATGGACTTGCGGACTCGTCAAAAATAGGATAGGATAAGTCTAGCAACAATTTTTTGGCAAACATTGTTTTGGTAGAATCTGATGCCAGCACGTGCAATGACGCCAACGGATGGAAATCGCTGAATAGATCATAGGTGACAAGGTCAATACAGCGAATTGTCGCTGGTGGAAACAGCAGTATGATTGCCAGGCGGGAATAAAAGTCGGCATTCATAAAGTCAGGCTGGAGCTGGCGAAAAGCAATAACAAACGCGATGATGGTTAATAAGTGGAATACCACGTAACTGACGCCTAGCCACATCACAACCGGGGTAATGCCCAAATAGTTAATAATTGCCAGTGGCAACACAAGCAGATATAGCCATAAAATATTGCAGAGCAAACGCAGGATGCGTGTTTGTTTTCTGTACGTTTTGTACGTGGTGGAAATCTGTTGAATATCGAATTGTCGGGAGATGAAATCCGTAATATACCTGGCACGCTGGTTTTTGTCTATCGCTTTTAATTCAGAAATAATTGCAATGAATTTTTTAGCATCGGCTTCACTTCGGCATGATAGAAATAATTCAGCGTTAATGTTAATATGATTCGAATTTTGTGTAACTGTTTTAATTTGATCGAACTGAAAGACACGCTTCAATTGCTTAGGTTGTCCGCCATCGGTTAGCACTTGGGTAATAAAGGATGTGATTGCTGTCGGCGAAATAGAAAACGGCAGCGGGCGGTAATGAAATAAATATCCCAACGGCGGAATTGGATTATTGAATGCAAATCCGCCAGTGCGATTTCCCAAACTGTTACTGGCAAATTTAACATGCCAATAATTACCAATCGCGGAATAGATTAGAATTGAATACCGGTGTGTCCATTTTACACATTCTGCCAGATAAAGTAGAACAAACACCAGATAAAGTGTTTGATAATCATTCATATTGTGAGAATTGTTTACTTGTCCTTTTTTCCAAAGATTCGCTTGAAAAAAACCCCCACACTGGCTATGCCTACCACGATCAGTTTCCACAGCCACTTGAACAATCCCGATTTTGCGGCAACAGCAGCGGCGCCACCAACGACCAGGCCGGTCAAACCATATTTAGCAATTTTATCGCCATCCCGGAATTCTGCGTATTTATGCCCTGCTTTAAATGAGAAATCATTCAGATGCTCACGAAAAATCGGCAGTACATTCGCCATACTATCGGGATCGACAACCAGCGTCACTTCCATCACACCTTTGCGGCCAAGAATTCGTGTGTTATGATTAAGGATGAGATCACCATTGTCGTCCTTCAGTTTAATTGCCCATTCCAAATTGTGGGTCATGTCATCATAATGGGGTGTGGTTTCCCAGCCAAGCACATGAATTGCTGTAAATCCACGATCTTCTCGGTATTTGTTAGATTCTTCAGTACCTTTCCGTATAGATTCAATCATGGCATCGGCATCGAGTTCATTTTTTTCATCGTCTTTCACATAACCAACATCGGAGAATTCGAACACCACAAACCAGGCAAATGTTTCCGGCGCCATTAGGCCAAGTTCGTTATTGGATACAATATTTCCCATCGCTTCCATTAGTGCTTGAGCATCGGCTTTATTGGCGAATACGTAACCACCGGGTAAGCGAATTTCAGCAATATCCTCCATTTCTGCCATTGATGGGCCATGTTGCCAATTAATTACATCGAGTAATGATTGGTCTTCATCTTGTTCATAATCTTGTGCATTTAAAGTTGCCGTCAGGAAAAATACCGCACTCAATATCATTGCCCAACGCAGAAAGGGTATTTTGCTGGTCATTTAATTCTCCTTAAAAATGTTTGTATATTATTTTCGAAAACACTTTTACATTCTAAACATTTGTCACGAAAAAGTCAAGATAAATATCAAATAACACGTTACTTTAAAAGTTTATGAAGAAGTGAGTTTAAATTTATCTTTGGTAACCATTCAGCCCTGTAACTTTTTGACAGAAGAAAGTTCACTGCGTTGCCTAAGCCTGTCCCTGCGAAGCTGGGGCAACAGCCCACAGGTTTTTGGGAAGATGTCGACTTCGACAGGCTCAGGCAACGGTTTGTAACAAGCTGAATAGATACTTTTTTAAAAACTTAAAAAAATTCTTGCCTTGTATTTTTTAATTTAGTATATTAGTATCGACTAATTTGCTAATGAGATGGTTATGAATAAAATTGAAGAATTATCGGAATTATTTAAAGCGCTATCCGATCCAACTCGATTAAAAATTATCGATCTGTTGAATAAGAGCACCACCATGCTGTGCGTCAACGCAATAACAAATAAACTTGGCGTGACACAATCCGCTGTTTCACAGCATTTGCGTATCTTGCGTCAGGCGGGCGTGGTAATTAGTGAACGCCGGGGATATTTTATTCATTATGCGATTAATAAAAAAACCTTCGATAAAATTTCTGCACTCGTAGACGTTGTCCGGGAAAATAATTAACCAAAATTTTTTTAAATAAGTAATTCAGTATATTAACATTCACTAATATTAAAAGTATCTATTCAAAAAATGATGGTGAGTGTACCCTTCGACACCGTTCGCGCTGCGAACAGCAGCACGCCGCTGCGAGACGGCAAGCTCAGGGTACAGAACATACTGTTGACTGAGTCCGCCACGGCGGATCAACATAACCAACTAATATTGAATGGATACTATTAAAAGGAGTTAAAATTATGGAACAATGTTGTCATTCAAAGCACAATCACTTTACAAGCAACGTATGCCCGAATCTGTGGAGCAATGCGAAAAAAATCGAAGCTCTTGAGCAGGAGCTGGAAATTATGCAGGACAAGGAGAATGAAATTAAGCAGCTTATTGCAGAATTAAAAGCTGAAAAATAACGGTTATAGTGGTTCAAAAACAAAAGGAGATTACTCATGACATTTCAACCAAATAATATTAAAATTGAAGTAATTAACGTTCGTACCGAAAATAAAATCTGTACGGGTATGGCCAAAACGGAACAGGGAGAGACATTTATTTTAAATGCCAGGACACCGGCAAATTCAAGAGGCATCTGTAGCACGGCGTACATGGCGCTACATTCCATGGCCTTTGCCAAAATGATGATTGACAAAATGGAGTGGGAAAAAGAAGATCAATTCGATATTACGTGTCCCCATGGTGCTGTAACATACCGCCTGTCGCGTGTCAGAAATCAAATTGATGGCTAAACGTATATACTATTCCATAAATATATTTTGTACCAGGGGCTGTATCAAAAGTCTTGTCAAGCTTCATCCTGAGTCCTTCATCAAGCTCAGGATAATACTCTGTCGAAGGATGATAACTTACAATAAAACAACATGCTTCGACTACGCTTAGCATGAAGATATAATACGAATTTTGACTTTTGATACAGCCCCTGGGTATACGCAATCCTATATCAGATTGTGAAACGCTGCACTTGGGAACTATCACTCATGAATATACTATTTATCACCACTGGTATTTTGCTTGGTATTTCTGCAATCGCCAATCGACAAAAAACTATTCAGGCAATTTGGAGCGCTGTACGAAAATTACAAGCTATTCTATTGCCCTTTTTTTTAATGATTATACTTGTTGCAATATTCCGATACCTGATACCGGATACAATGATCACAAAAGCGCTTTCAGTTTCGAATAAATGGCTGGGAATGATGACTGCATCCCTTGTCGGTTCTGTTGCCCTGATGCCCGGTTTCATCGCTTATCCGCTTTGTGGAATTTTGGTAAGCAATGGGGCACCATATATGCTCATATCCGCCTTCAGTACCACGCTGATGATGGTCGGAATTCTGACATTTCCTGTTGAACGGGCATATCTCGGCACTAAAGTCGCGATCATCAGAAACGTGTTGAGTTTACTTGTTGCGTTACTGGTTGCGCTGGTGACCGGATTTTTATATGGAGAACTGTTTTCATGAAACGGAATCACGTGATATACGCGCTATTCATTGGTGTATTTTTTATTTTTCTTTTCTATTCCCACCAAACAGAATTTTCGCCAGGCATGCAAATCCAACAGCATTTCATAATATTTATGCTACAAATGCTGAAAGTGTTACCCTGCGCATTTATCATCATTGGTTTGTTTGATGTGTGGGTAAAGAAGGAAACCATTCAAAAACATTTTTCAGGAATAAGAGGGTATGCTTATGCCATTTTGTTGGCAGGAACGACGGTTGGTGGTTTATATGTAGCATTTCCGTTAGCCTGCTCACTGTACAAAAAGGGTGCTTCGCTACAGTTAATCTTCTTCTATTTGTTTGCAGCCGGTATCTTTCGAATACCCATGACTGTATTCGAATCATCATTTGTCGGGGTGAAGTTTACAATCATTCGTTTACTTATATCATTACCGCTTATATTAATATTCTCAGTGGCTTTGGGAACTTATTTGGATAATAAAGGGTTTCGCTTCGAAGAATGCAGCTAATTATATTTGAGGGAATTCAGAAACGTGAAATCGAATATCAGTCTTATCGGAATGCCGGGCGCGGGAAAGAGTACCATCGGCATTATTCTCGCCAAGAATCTGGCATGCGGATTTATCGATACGGATGTGTTAATTCAAATCAATCAACAGAAATCATTACAGCAGCTTATAGATGAAAATGGACATCTGCATTTGCGAACGATTGAGGAACACGAAATTCTCAAATTAAACATTGGAAATCACGTCATTGCCACGGGTGGCAGCGTTGCTTATAGTGAGAAGGCGATGCGTCATTTGCAGAAAATATCATGCGTCGTGTTTCTGGATGTAGCGTTTAATGAGCTAAAAAAACGGATACATAACTATGAAACCCGGGGAATTGCCAAAGCACACGATCAAACCTTTGAAGATCTGTTTAATGAGCGACAACAGCTATATCGTAAGTACGCGGAGATAATGATTGATTGCAACAATCTCGATCAGGAGGAATTAGCAATACGAATCGCAGAACGAATAGTGGGCATATGACATGAACTAATTCGAATCCAGGTCTAATATTTTTCCGGTTATGAAGATACAGTACCTGCCAACAGACAGCGTTTAGTAACTGAGAAATTATTTTCTGGCATTTTTTGGCAGAAAATGTTAAAACATATTTTAGACAGGATTTCACGGATTCACAGGATTTGTATAATCTCTTCCTCTAAGAAATC
>JAFGDW010000058.1 GCA_016931935.1 Candidatus Zhuqueibacterota bacterium
AGTGCTTAACCTCATGGGATTGCTTCGCTGCAATACGTTTCGCTCGCAATGACATGAAAGTTCAATTTGTGCCCGTGCAAAGTATAATCCCACCTCCTTAATCTCTGATGCACCGAATAGAAAAACCTGCAGTCATGTCGAAGCAGTCGATATAGACTTTTGTATCTCCATGGCTCAAATGACGTTTCCAGGCAGCAATTTGATTGCACTTTGTCGCGGTCCAAAAAGTGGCGTAGTGTCCCAGATTATAAAAATGTCCCGTGTTGTCACGATGTCCGCCCGGCAATGCGGAAAAGCCATGATCGTTTGTCGCGCCGGTATTCGGGAACTTCCAATACTTCGTCCCTGTTTCTTTCATGGGTCCGCCAGCCAGTTCCCGACCACCATAATAATCGATCAATATCTGCCATTCATCATTTGTTGGTACGTGCCAGCCTTCTGGCGCCAATTGGCGGCTGTCGTTCACTGCATGCCAGTTATACAATTTGCCGTATTTGTCACCATTTACCGGTTTGTTTTCAAAAAAACACCAGGCTGGTTTCCCATCTTTCCCGGCTTTTAACCATTCGTCAATGGTTTTCGCCTCAGGGATGGGATCCCCATTTCGGAACCTGCTCACGTTTAAATTTTCCTTCATCCACACCTGGTTTCCGATGTTGATCATCTTTCCAGGTTGGCAAAAGGCTATCGGTACGATCAAGAAAAAAAGAAATGCTGACGGTAACATTTTTATTGTATTCATAGTGTTTAACCTCAATTATAATTTCAACCACGAGCTTTCGTATTGGCTGAATTTTTTTGCCTTATAGCCAGTTCATCCGCAACATTCTGTTTTCACGGTATATGAAAGCCAGCGTTCGCCCGTATGGTGGAAATTAAGAGGCTATTCATATTTGTCTATACAATCCGTTGCCGAATGATCGCGTGTGGATTTTCTAAAGTGATCGCCTCGCCGGATTCATAATTTCTCATACGGCAGCCATACATTGTAATGTGAGTTTTCCTTTGCCGTGTATTATCAGGAAATCAGCGATTTGTCCACAGGGTTAATGCAGCTTTGTTTGCCCTTCCCCTTCGATGATGACCGGATGGGTGTGTTTAGCCCTCTCGCCGGTATCTGGAATAATGGAGCCCTGATCAATCTGCCACTTGCGATTTTTTGGAGAAATCACCCAATCTATGAATACCAATCTTGACGTAATCAAAATTGTAATTCGACATTTGTCCGCAGGTAGCAGGTTCCAGATAAATGCCACCGATTGACACCGTCACTATTAAATCCCGTTGGCATAAAAAATTATGCCATCACATATATCAGCCATCATAATCCTTATCGTGATAACAGCGGTTGATCATAGATGGAAGGATAACCGCCGCCCATATTCCGAGCAAGCCATAATCGATAATCGAGCAGTTCCGTGGGTGTCATGAATATTTTTTTTATCGGTTTCAATGCGGTTACGACTGTGATCGCCCGTCTTCCGTTCGCCGTTGATGTCGTCAGGACGAGTTCGTCCCGGAAATCACCATACAGATCAGCGACCATCATGAGGCTGCTATTTTTCAGTTTATTCGGTTCCTCGTCATCATAATCAACAACGCACGTGCCATTAAACGATCCGATGCGATGACCGTTATCACTTAATAATTCACGGATTGGATCGCCATTCCATTCAATCGGATAATAACCATTCGGAAACGGTTCGAGCAATATTTTTCCATGCGCAGAGAAAAGCACCAGGTTCGGATCGTTATGTCCGGCGCGATTGGAGATACATTCGATGCCCGGTGCGCCATCCCAGACATCCGCGGTCCAGCCGACATGGCCATGCGTCCATCGCGGATCATCGTCGCGGTTCACTTTCCAGATGACTTCTCCGGAATTTGCATCGACCATGTAAGCGCCGGCATGGGCATTGGATTCGACAACATAAAACACTTCAAGTCCGGGTCGTTCAGGCAAAAAGTCGTGAATGGACACAACATCCGGATGTTGCCGGTAAATAGACCAGCGGATTGCGCCGTCATGATTTAAACACGTTGTTCCATCGAAGACTTCTTGTTTGCCATCGCCATCCACATCGGCGACTTCAATTTTGTGCCCGGCGCTGCCGTTGGTTTCGGCAAAGCTGTTAAATTGCCATAGCTTGTTCAACATAGCATCAAAGGCAACGAACACTTCATTTTCATACAGACCGGTTTGAGTGACGATTGCCGGATTCTTTCCGTCCAGATAAGCGATAGACAGATGGATGCGGGTCGATGATCGTCGGTAATCCGTTGCCATTTTAGGCCAGGGCGTTTTGGATTTAATATCACCCGTCATGCCATCAAGAATTGCAGCGAAAACAGAGTCACCAATTTGCATGCGAGTGATGATCTCGGATTTGCCATCTGCATCCATATCCCACACATTAAACGGGACATTATTGGCACTCCCATAACAGTGGTCGTGATAGCAAATATCTCGACGCCACAGGGAGCGACCAAACGAGTTGAATGCTTCCAATTGCACTGGTATTCCCGGATCCTGTGACATCTCATGATTCCCATTGCTTAGCCGGATCACACAATCAAGGCTGCCATCGCCGTTGAGATCCCCAAATATCGGTACAAGGGATCCCTGCCTGTAAACCGGTTGAAACGACGTAATCATTCCTGTGACATGGTTTGACGCCGTAATACCGATCCATTCGGAACGCCGCCCTTCGTTTCCTTTTCCATCCACGGAACGGATATAGTAATGATACCGTTCACCTGTCATGACGTCATTATCGACGAATGAGGAGGATTCGGTAATTGGCTGCTTGTTCAACAAAAAACCGGCATGATTGCGTGAAGTCGTTCGATACACATTGAAACGAACATTCGGGGCATCTCCTTTCAAAATCGCCCAGCTTAGAAAAACCTTTTGACTGTCACACATCACGGCACAAAGTTTACGTGGCTGAATTCGCCAATCTACCCCGTCGGGTTCCCGGATTGGTCGAAATCCGGCATCGGGATGACGAATACCGGATGAGAATTCCGACACGTTTCCGCAGCGAAGATATTCGGCACTTCGAGCCCACGAACCGCCCATCCGGCTTCCTTCGAGTGATGGGACATCCTCAATCTGATATTTAAATTTTACAGTCGCCGGATCAAGCAGGTTAACTGTCAAATGCCAAATATTGCCCGCCATTCCATACAGGCAGTATCCGTTTGGTTTACCAAATCGCGCAGGCTTGAGATAGTCTGACCACCTGTCAAATGCCCGATTTCCATCGGTGTCATAATTTGCTTTGCCTTTTGGACTATCTTCACCCCAGGGATATTTTTTGTCAACCAGTCCGCCGCGTGATGCATATTCAAACTCATAAATCGTCGGCAGCCTGTATATTCGTCCATCCTGTTTTGTTAACCATTTCAGATAATCCTTGACATCATGCCGATTTACAAAGATTACCGGGTAATCTTCTTTTCCCGCAGGAATTTGATTGTCATTCCAATGTAATGGGGCAGAATGACCAGTAGCATCGACAAATCGTTTGTATTCTGCATTTGTTACAGGATGATCCAGCATTTCGAAATCATCAACGCGAACCAACAGTCTGTTTTTTTCGGTTACCACATCACCACCGCGGAACGTTCCTCCTTGAATAGCTACAAATCCATCAAGTAAACTTGATTGAGAAAAGCAAAAATACGGAAACATAAAGTACACGACCATCCAGACAGTGCTTTTGTATTTCATTTTTTTGCCTTTGTAATTAGAATGTTTTTCATACTTAAATTGAGCGATTGGCATTTGGCTGCGGCGTGCAACGATTAGCTTTTAGCTAATTAAATTTCAATTAGTTAAAATGATCAAAGTTTGTCATCCACCAGGTGAAATTAACTATACAATGTAAGTCTTGATAAACCAAGCGCCAAAAGCCAAGAGCCAATCGCCCATTTTAGTTCATACTAAAATTTCCCTATTTTTAATAGCGGGATCAACGCCGGATCAACATTAAAAAGCTGTTTTGTTTCCGCTTTTTCAGTTTCGAACAAGCGAAGCTGATGTCCATTGTCTGTTTTAAACGACCGAATTCCATTCTCGTTTGTATAATGAATGACCGGATCAGCGACCTTCACCCGGGATTTGACCAACGTGATAAAGGCGCCGAACCAATCATCCTCTTCAGGAAACACATATTCGTCGAACAATCGTGGTCTGGGGTGGTAACGCCCGCTCGAACATGTATTAGTACGGTGCTTTAAAATCAGTTGATTCGGCACAATCGCTTCATTCTGTACTTTAAATGGAAATATATGCAAATCATAGTTATAGGCGTTAAGTACAATATGGTCTGGCGTATTCTGTTTCTCTTTCCAGTCTGCATTAATGCCAACACCAAAATCATCAAATGTTTCCCGATATGTTGACATGTCGCCTCGCCACTGTGTTGTATGCCAGTAATTCGGAAGCCGGTTATAGACGCACAACGCTGAGGTCTCTATTTGATCAATAAATCCGTTCACATGCACGTATGATCCTTGTAAAAATGCCACGGCTCTTTCATGTTCGCTCTTCCCCACAACAGCAAAGCAGTGAATCTGCTGTTCATAACAATTGCCGCCGGTGAAGCTTCCCATGGCGGCGTCCTTCAGTTGATAGGACTTGAAAATGAAAGGATTTATTGCCGCCTTGCCAATCACCTCAAATGGAAACGTGCGATGGTCATTGAGCTCAACCGCTTTTGCAGGCGGTGTATAGCCTTCGGGAACGGGCATCGTTAACACTCCTGACCTGGCATCTCCCGGGACAAGAAAATTTCTGTAATCACGACTGATACCTGTGACTGGTACCTTCAGGATTGGGTGTGTCAACACGGATTGCAGCAAATAAATATGATCCATGACTTCCTTGACTTCTCTTCGAACGCGTTCATCATTGCAGAAATCATGAATGTTCATCAAATGGGTAAATATCACTCTATTATAGGTCGGTGATGCAAACTCGTCAATCCCGAAATACGAGATATGATTATACCAGCGGGTCCATTGACTTGTTGCCGTCTTTTGTAGTCGGGCATCATGCAATCTCGCGCCAGCCAGGGTAAATGTCTCAACATACAGGACAAAAATATTGCTGTAGTTAACGAAGTCCCGTCCAATATCAAAAATCTCGGTGTGCCAGCGACGGATCGCCGCTTCCAACAAAGCTTTGCAGCACACCCCGAAATTCGCCCGTGTTTCAATTGACATTTTGTGTTGCTGCTCCCACAATTTGCCGAACATCATATCCACCCGGAAAAGCGCTTTGTTAAAATCGACAACCTTCTCCCCGTTTTGCCAGTGCCAGCCCCATTGACCATAAGTCATTGATTCCTGATCGTTATCCTGCAATGCAACAAAGTGATTTAACACGGTATCCGCTTTCAAGTGATTGACACGGTCGTCTGTTCGATACAAAAGCCAAGCATAATCAGGGGGAGCTGCTTTAATATCTGCCCCGTAACGCTTCTCCATTTGTTCCAGGCTTGCTTTTTCTGAAACGCTCAGTTCCTGGGCATGAAGACTCGCACCCATGAAAACAATCAACAGTAAAACGAAATTCACTTTCATATCGTGCCACTCCAAATTAGAATCTGTCCGAAAACTCGAAAAATTGTCATTGCGAGGCGTTTTTTGCCGAAGCAATCCTCTAATAAAACGGCTGAGATTGTTTCGTCGCAAAAAACGCTTCTCGCAATGACAGCTCAAAGGTAGTTCTCGGACAGACACAAATTAGTGTTGCATTATGCCTTTCAAATTCATTTTGCTCAACGGCGATGGATATCTCGTGCCATCCAGAATCATTAAGCGAAAACATCCTGAAGCCTGACCGATTTCCTGCACAGGTATCATATATTTGGAGCGATAAAATTTGGTCCCCAAACCTGCGACCTTTACATTGTGACTCAAGATTATTTCGGGATCAGCCTTCTCCCAGCAGATATTTTCAGCATGCCCGACGAGTCCGATTCCATTTCGATTTTTATCAGTCAGTAAGGCAAAATCCACATTCATGCGATTGCCGTTGAAGCAGCGATTGTCTTGATGCATTGAATAGAATCCGCGAACGGACAATTCATTTTTACCCGGATACGCAGGATACGGACCATCACCAAGCCACGTAACGCAGGAAAGATTATCGGAAACAGCAAATGCAATCCCCAGCTCCAGCATGAATCCGGCGCAGTCCATTGGTCGCACATGATAATGCACATCCATCCAGTCGTGGTCGGATAGTGCCAGCACCATGTCCAGCACAATTTTCTGGGAGGATGAATCCGGGCGGCTAAACTCATATACCAGATGCAGGTTATCTCCCGAATCAGATGGATGGCATTCTTTTTTCAATACTTCGAATTGAGTCAGCAACGGCTGTTCCCAAAACGTGTTTTTGAGCTGTCGCCGCTCTGCCATTGTCGGTTTTCTGCCGACTCGAAGATATGGACCCTGCATCTTTGTGTCCTGACCGGTTTGAATGGTCATGAGACCGTTCGCAAATGTCATAACAGCATTTTTATTGATCGAAACGGATTGCGGAAATGGGGCGGAAGCTGGTACATCCTTTTCATTTATTTTTGTCAGAGACAGGGAATCTCCGAAAAGAGCCGGATAATCGATAGCGCCGGTTTCAGGGACGAGTCGCACCGAATGCTCATATACTTGACAGCCTTTATTATCGTGAGCGATAATTTGAAGCAAATGCTCATCCCGTTCAATATCTTGGGAAATCGTTAGCGGAATAATAATCTGTCCTGAATCATGTGGAGCAATGCGAAGGTCAAGCTGATTTTGTTCAGTGATTTCGTTTTTTACTTTCAATTTCCAGTCAACAGATATTGCATTCAGGTTGATAAAATCATAACGATTGACAAACGTTAATTTCACACGCTGTTTCCCTGATTCGACCGGCAGTTCGTTTTCAAGAATTTTTACCGGAGCATATACTTTACGAACCTGAAAATAGTCCGTTTGCGGAGTTCTATCGGCGTACACAATGCCATCGGTGCCATATTGCCCATGACTGTCCAGAATGGTATTATCATCGATCCACACATCACCTGAAAGTGCATCCGGTGATTTTAAAGCAGATATATCGGCTTTCGAATCGACAACATCCCTTCCATTCACTTTTCGGCACAATCCCTGATCCGCCCACAACCAAATGGTGCCACCTGTTAATTTATCGTATTTCTCAATTATTTCCCATTTCTCGCCCAATCCGCCAAACGCAACATCGAGTGAATGATTGTATTCTGAAAAGAAAACCGGTTTTTGCAATGATTCTTCCGTGGCATACCCAATAAATTCTTCCGCTGTTTTATAATGAGGGGCATAAAAATCAACGATCGGCGGATTCCCGGAAAGAACTTTATCCCTGCCATATTCAAAATTATTATGCGGGTATAAAATTGGCCGTGTTGGGTCCAGAAGCTTGACCAATTGAGCAGCCTTCGTGATATATCGTGTCGAAGGATGTTCATTCCCAAGCGTCCATATAATTACGCAAGGATGGTTTTTATCTCTGTCGATTGTGTTTTGCGCGCGTGCCAGTAATGATCCCAGCGAGAATGGATTGGCAAATTTCTCATTTCCTGAATTGAAAGGCACTTCATCGATGATATAGAGACCATATTCATCGCAGAGTTCCAGGAAACGAGGATTGGGTGGATAGTGCGAACATCGAACAGTATTAATATTTGCAGCCTTCATCAGTTGAATATCGTGCAGCCAATGTTTTTCCCGCAATGCACAGCCAACTTCCGGATGCGTCTCATGCCAGCAAATGCCTCTGAGCTTGACAGACTTATCGTTAATTTTAAAAACAGTGTTATCAATTGATATGTCCCGTATCCCGATTCGGCGTTCAATGGTATGCAGAATCTCTTCATCATTTCTCAGAACGAGCTCAATGTCATGCAGATTGGGTGTCTCCGCGTTCCACAGGAATGGATTTTCAACTGGTATCTCAAATTCCACAGGATCAGGCAAGAATTTTGGATTCAGCCATCGCACGGGAAAAGATTTCGTATACAGTTGTTTGTTCTCAAAGAGAAGTCGAATATCGACAAACAGGTTAGTCACAGTCCGTTCTTGTTCATAAAAAAGATTGACTGTAACTTTACCGCGCACAGATGCCAGCGAATTGCCGACATTCACAGGTGTATGTATCGTAATATCTTCAATATGCGCGACTGGAGTGCCAAATAAAAACACATCCCGAAAGATACCCGAAAGCGCCCAGTCATCGCTGCAATCAAAACTCTTTTGAAAATGATCGCGGTACACCCGCATTGCAATCGTATTTGTCGAATCATACGCAATACAAGTGGTGATATCAAATTCTGCCCGTTGAAACGCACTCTCAAAACTACCGACATATTTGCCGTTTATCCATAATTCACAGCCATAAGCCACCCCTTCGAGGTACAGCAGCACATGCCTCGAACTCCAGGATAATGGAATCGTGAATCTTTTTCGATATATTCCCGCGAAAGCTATGTCCGGAGAGCCATAGCGAGGTTCTTCAAATCCTTGTATTTCCCAGGTACCTGGTACAACGATATCATCCCATTCAGAATCATCAAATTCTGCATTTCGGTAAGCGACATCATCTGCGCTTTTGCTATGTGACATCAGTTGAAATTTCCAGGTTCCGCTTAGTGATTGGATGTTCCTGGATTCGCTGTTTTCCGGAAGTACTGCATAGCTTTGGCTGAAAAGCAATAACATTCCGGCAATAAGAATAGGTTGCTTCACTTTGTTAAAAACCATCTAACATCCACCTTATTTAAAGATATTCAGAGAAAGCGCCCGGTTGATTGCAGTTCACGATCAAAGGAAAGACAAGCCCTGTGCTGGTGACACATAGTCGGGCTGCATCACGATACGCATCATATTTCCATTTCAAGCGACTCTGTCAATCGGTCGTTGAAGCATTACCTGAATTTTTTCAGCGGCGTCAGGCACAGGATCGGATAACATGGGGAGAAATAAGAGCTGTTTGAATATTTTCTCGGAATTCAGAAAATCGCCTTCCTGATAGCACTGGCAATCGCCAAAGAGTGGTTCCCTATTCTCTTTAACCATATCAAAGCCCTGAGCAAACAATGGCAATCGGTGCAGGAGGGAATAAGGGCTTGATGACGCGGATAATCCTTCCTGGCGAATGGCTTGTTGCTGTGTATCTAAACCATGATGATATTCAGGCTTATGAATGACCGGAAACGCATTGTACCCACCACGTTTCGCTCTCGGATAGACATGAACAGGCGTCAATCCGGGATTCTTTTTTAATTTTTCTTCAACCTTTTCGACATAGTCATGTCTTCGTTCATTCAGTGCAGCCAATTTGCCGAACTAAATACGTGCGATGCCAAATCAAACCCGCCCATTCGGTTTACCTGACCTGCCAGACAGGCACGTTCGAATATTTCCTGTTTATTAGTCGCCTTCGCCAGCGCTAAAGGGTTTACTCCCCGGCAAACTCCAAATACCAGCATCACCAATCGACCCTACTATCTGCTCTCCACTAATTCGTTTCTCAATTTGCGAGCGCTAATCCACTCGATTTCCTTATGCAACTACACAACCTTCGGAACCACGTACGGTTCACGATACTTACGCCTTAACATCTTGTTCGCATCATCATCATCTACAAATCGTTCCTGTGAAGGATCGAACTCAAGTACCCGGTCAAGTCGATAGGCAATATTGCCAAGATGAGCCAGGGCGGATGACAGATGTGCTGTTTCCACGGGACCATTCAGGATGGACTTGTCACGGGCACGGACTGCCTCAATAAAGTTTGCATAATGATCGCCACCCATGGTGCCACTCGGACCCGGCTCGTATTTTTCTTTGCCCACGCTGAGAAATGTTTCGTACTGGCTATAACCTTTAATCAGCATGTAGCCATCTTTTCCGTAAAAGATATTACCCACTTTCACACCATCTTCATAGTTCGTATTCCAATGACGTACTTCAAATTGAATCATTTTGCGTTCTTCGGGGTAGTAATACAAGGAAGTTTGTACTTCCGGAGTTTCTTTGCAATCATCCCATAGAAACTTACCGCCCATGGATGTGATTTTACTCGGCAAACCAACGTTAAGTCCCCACATACACAAATCTGTTTCATGAATACCCTGATTCCCAACATCACCATTGCCGAAGTCCCAATGCCAGTGCCAATTGTAATGCACGAGGTTACGTGTGAATGGACGTTCTGCGGCGGGTCCTAACCACAGGTCATAGTCCAGACCATCCGGGATGGGTTCGAATCCATTATCGCCAATGTCAGGACGCCAGCGAAACACGAGTCCGCGCGCCATATAAACATCGCCAATAATTCCGTCTCGCAAGTGTTGAATTGCTTCCCGGATTGCGGCGGAGCTTCTGAGCTGTACACCGTGCTGGACAATACGGTTGTATTTCGTGGCAGCTTCTACCATTTTACGACCTTCCCAGATATTGTGAGAGCCGGGTTTTTCTACGTAAACATCTTTGCCAGCCTGACACGCCCAGATGGTGGATAATGCGTGCCAGTGATTGGTTGATGCAATGCTGACTGCGTCGATATTTTTATCGTCATAAACTTTCCGCAAATCCTGTTCGATTTTAACTTTCTTGCTGTACGTTTCTTTAAATTCCTGCTGCCGTTTTTCCAATACGACTTTGTCAGGATCGCATAAGGTAACGACTTCAACATTTTCAAGTCCCATGAAACCCCGAATATGGTCTTTGCCGCGACCATTAACACCTAGCACAGCAATCCGGATTCGGTCATTTGCGCCTTTTGCTGCTTCTGTCAATATCATGGGTGCTGCCATGATTACTGCGGCAGCGCCTGTCGACCCTTTAAGAAATGATCTGCGAGATATATCTTGCGTATTCATGCTGTAACCTCCTTAATATTATTTTGAATTAGATTGAAATCACTGAAACCGCGTAAAACTGAACATCATGTTTATTCTATTCCTATGTGTTTTCAATAATTAGAATTCGTCCGAAAATTAGTGGATTTTGAAAATCAATACAAAATCTAAAAAGAACAAATCCGGTTCTGTCATGCGTGAATGCTTCCCCGATAAAAGCATTCGGGGACAAGCCTGTCGGGCGTTGATTATTTTTTCAATATATGAGGTCCGTTCTTATTCCACACGACTTCATGTTTTGATATATACCATGTTTTGCCATGATCGTTATTTCCCTGAAAAAATAAATATGTTTTGCCATTCCTGTCGCGAAGTATATGAGGATGACCCGATTCGCTGGAATTCCATTCTCCCGGGTCACCATTTGGCAGAAATGGTTGATCCGATAATCGTGTCCATTTTATACCATCGCGACTTTGTGCCACGCCAATTTGCTGCGGTTCATTGTTGAATGCGCCAGCATAAAACATATACAGGATGTCACCTCGTTGAATTACAGATGCGCCTTCAATGCATCGTTTCTCCCACGGTAATTCCGGCTTTAATATTGCATCATCTGTGAGTTGTGTCCAGTCATCTGCATTAAAATTTGTGTTTAGCGGAGCGGCAGCAACACCCAGCAGTTGAACCTGCTGTGTGCTGTCTCGTGTCGCATAATACAGCAAATATTGATTTTTAAATTTGATGACTTCGGCATCAATTGCCCGACCGCACGTCCAATTGCCTTCAGGATGAAAAATCGGATTAGTGGGATTTCGTATAAAATCGATTCCATTTTCCGATGATGCGTGACAGATCGCATCTCTGCATCCGTTGCCATAAGTCTGATAAAATAAATGTACTTTGCTATGAATGACCAACGCACAGGGAGCGCATAATCCCTTCTGTTCGTAAACTTGTTGCGGGAGGATCTCTCCGATTTTTTTCCAGTCTATCAAATCATTGCTTTCGGCGATTCCGATTCCCCATCCCTTAACCGGATGCGAATCGTCCGAATAAGGCGGTACTGAATAGTACATCAAATATTTTCCATGAAACCTGATAACATGCGGATCCTTTGAAAATGGAACACCTCGTCTGGTGCTATCACCATACATCATCCTTGTATTGAGTGATGGCGTATTATTATTGTGCGTACGCATAAGACAGTTTAATACACAAATATGAGAGATTACAAATAATAGCACTATTAATAACATAATTTTCACTGTTTTTCCTCTTCGAAATTCATTTGTTAACCATGCCTGAAATGAGCGGCTTAGATGTGGGTTAGAGATATTTAAAATATCAATATGTTTCCTTCTCAAGAGCAGATCAAGTTAATACAGGCAATTTGAAGTACGACGATTCTTGTTTGGAGAATCCGGGATTATCGTGAATTTCAGACAGCATTTCAATGCATATCTGGTTAAAATCATTCAGTCAAGTTTCCCAAAATCTGTACATCGCCGTTTGATTTGTTCGTGATTTTCAAACCACCGCCTTCAACGCTGTTACCAACAATGGCGGCTGACCTGACATTTTCTCCCAGAAAAATATGAGCATCGGGCGTATTTCCTTTGTCCTGAAACCGGCAATTCATTATATGCAGCGTTCCGTTCAACATAAGAATGTACGGAATATGCTCCATCCAGTGGCACTCAATCCAATTTTCTGCAACAAAATTACACGCGGTCAGATAAACCGTGCCCGTGCCTTTATTCACGATGTGCGTTCCGCCAAGTGATTCTGCCCAGCCCCAGAAACCGCAATTAGTTAGCTTCACGGGTCCTCGGTTTGTTTCTTCGATTAGAATTCCATCCATAAATTGACAGTTTTCAAAGGCGATTCCTGCATGGCTTTGCGTGCTTTCGACAACGACTGCCAGGGGACCGACATCGGAGCCGCTCTGTGTGATCAGCACATTGGCTTGCGGATCGTTTCCTACAGGATCGCCTTTTGTTTCAATAAAACGAAAACCAACTTTAGCCCAAATCACAAAACAATTCACCATATACTCCCAATCACAACGTCCGATAATGAATCCCTCGAGATGATTCATGGCATAATCGCGGATGGCATCAGGATTGGCGCCCAATTCAAACCAGCCGCTGGGATGGATTTGGACATTTTCCAATCTTCCTATATCAACGACACGATCAATATAAATCCCAGTTCGCAGCGCCCACATGAGAATATTTCGCAGGTAATCCTGTCCGTGATAAATTGAGCCGCAATCGATGCCATGATACGAATTTACCAATGTCAGATCAATGAGATTGCACCTGTTTCCCCTGATTTGTATGGTCCATGGATACGGGTGAACATCGGTAATCGTCTGTTCGGGATAGTAAATCGACAATCCTTTTAATGTGCTGTTGTTTTGCATAACAATGAAGGGCGGGGAATCTTCGTCATCACGACCGGCAAATGCCAAAAACATCGTACCTCGTTCCAGACTGGCAGCAGGGGGACCTTCTGCAATTCCTTTGACAGTTACGCCAGGCGCCAGTGTGAGCACGCCATTGAATCGAAACTGCCCTGCCGGGACAAAGACGGTACCGCCCTTTTCTCCGGCTTCATTGATTGCTGCTTGAAACGCAGCGGTATTATCTGTCTGAGCATCGCCTTTCGCTCCGAAATCAAGTACGTTATAATCCGATGCATTCGTCCAAACCGGAAAAGAAACGATTGCAATGGTGAAAATTATTTTGATGAAACCATTTTTAGCGGGCATTTTTATATCTCCATAGCGTGCGTTTGGCAAGTAACCTTGGTTTATAACGCTTTTCTTTGGATCAAACGTTACCCTGCGATGAGCTTACTGGACGCAACTGCATCTTTCACACCTTCGGAATTTTCCGTTTTTTCACATCCGGAACGGAACATTATGAAATAAATTTTTCAGGATTAATCAATCGCTAATATCGGCAATGTCACATGCGACGGATATTCGGACCCGAAATATAAGCATTGATGAGCTGCTCGCATCCTTTTCGCCGAGAATATCGGCTCACCGGTATTGAGATTTCGGTTGTAGCGCGGAAACCAGGAAGAAGTCACCACAACACGAAATTTATGACCTGCATGAATCTGGTAACCGGTAGCCCACACCGAAACATCCACTTTTTGCAGGCGCTGTGACGATGCCGCATCATTGTAAATCGTGGTCCCGCCTTCCTGGATGTTGAGGATATTGCTATCGGGAAAAACATCCTGCAAACAAACGACTATATCTGTGGAAGGCGCATCTGTGCTTATATACAACGTCGCATCGATTGTACCCAGCAAAATCAAAGCGCTGTCCATGACCAGAGTTTCGAAGGCAACCTGATCGGTTCGGACCAGGTTATCGTTTTGCCATGCCGTGCCCACATCATTCCCGATGATGGTGCCTCCCAATGAAGGAAAGGGATCTGCCGGATCATACGTCCATTCTGCACGACCGCTCTGCTTGGGTAATTTTGCAGTTAGCTGTTCATCGGCTCCCATATAATAATGGGAGAAGCATGTTTTCCGGGGCGGCCACTGATCCGAAGCGTACCATTCATTACGCTGCATAATGAACAACAAATAGGGTTTATCCTGAAATGGCGCCTGAATGACTTTTATCGTATCCTCTTGCATAAACTTGTCAATAAACCGATGGATCATTGGAGCGATGTGTTTGCCCAGATCAGCTTGATCGCCAAAATCAATTTTAGTGGCTGGCTTTCCATGCGCCCACGGACCAATAACCAAATGACTATCAGGGTGGCGGTTGGTACCCAGCATTTCAAAATCTTTAATCTGCGCCATTAAAAAGATATCGTACCATCCGGCGGCTGAAAACACAGGAGCACTGACGGGCGCTCGATGATTCATCGCACCCCAATAGGCATCCGGATAGGGGTGGGATAACCAGTCGTCGGTGAAATGATTTGATTTGCCAGTCGAATCATCAGCAACTGATAGAGGTAATATTGTGTAACTCGCTTTCATTTTTTCAGGAGCGATCGGATGGATTTTGTTTGAATTCACAACCAATCCCCATCTGAAAGCCAATCCCAATGAAAAAATACCTTCGGGATATAAAGCATCGTACATATTTGCTGTGGTGATGAGTGGAGTCAGTACATCCAACGCATCTGAAACAGCCCACTGGGTATAACCGACATAACTGCCTCCCCAGCCACAGATTTTCCCGTTGTGCCACGGTTGTTTTTTTATCCATTGAATTGTTGCCAGTCCATCGAGCCGATCATCCCGGAAGGCGTAAAACACCCCGCTTGATGCAAATTTCCCGCGTGTATCCTGGCAGACTACCGCATATCCTTTCTGCACAAACATCTCTGCATCATTTTTGAAATGTGTTTTATCATAAGGAGATCTGCCAAGGATGCACGGAAACGGTCCCTGTCCATCCGGCAGATAGACATCCGTAGCCAATTTTATAGTATCTTCAACCACGATATATTCAGTGGTTTTGACAGATGCCTGGCTCGAAGGAATTTCAAATAGCAGAATGCAAATAATAACGAATGGTGCAAATTGTACTTTCGACATTTTTAGCTCCTTCATTCTCGGTTAATGAAAGATATAGAAAATAGTCACACAAATATTTAGATAGTTCACACAAAATTTTGCCATTTAGTTGAATGCAACTCACTGCATGAAATCCGAATGGCAGACCAATCGACTCGTACATGACAGATGAATTTGATCGTCTGGTCTGCGCCTACCTCAAATGCAATCCCGTTTCGATAGCTGAAATGTTTAAGTAGTGTCTGTCCGAGAACTACCTTTGAGCTGTCATTGCGAGGAGCATTTTTTGCGACGAAGCAATCTCAGCCGTTTTATTAGGGGATTGCTTCGGCAAAAAACGCCTCGCAATGACAATTTTTCGAGTTTTCG
>JAFGDW010000059.1 GCA_016931935.1 Candidatus Zhuqueibacterota bacterium
ACATCTTTGGTACTCTGGCTGATTTATGTCGCTTATCTTTTGGTGCGCAGTTTTGCCACCGAGCCGGCAAGAGGGCTGATTCCGTTTTCCTCGGGTCCGTTTCCGTAATAATTTTTGGTATTACCCAAATCAGCGAAACCATCCCCATCGATATCACCTATGGGCACTAAGTTGGTTCCATGCTGATCCGTGTACGACGCACTGGTAAATCTGCCTTTGGTGAAGTAATATGCCGGCTGGCGACAGATCACCGCTTCATCGACAGAAGCTGCCTGGACGAGTTCGGAATTTCCCAAATAGATCATATTCACATCCCAATACCACCCCGGAAGTGACACGTCATCAACGCCATCGCCGTTAACGTCGCCGGCATTGTACACGCGATAACCAGCATACAACCACTCATTAGCCGCCAGGCTGGAATACTTGATTAATTCGTCCGGCGGCACCATGATAGCGTCGGGGATATTATCGAAATCCGGACCGCCGAGGTAGATGACACCAGCGCCAGTATTGTGCATTTGCTCGCGTTCCCCGGAGGTTGCCGAGGTCAGGAAAATAGAGGTGTAACTGTAATAGGCGCCGGTGAAAATGTCTTCATAGCCATCATTGTTAAAATCGCCCTTATCAAACATGAGACTGTACCAACGGAGGAAAACGTGTTGCGAATCATTCAACGCCACGGCATGGGCGCCATCATTCATCAGCACGGAATCAGCGACGCCATCCATTTCAGCGCCGCCAAAATACATAACGGAACGACCACCGTAATCACCGGTTGATGTTTTCGTGCCCTGATCCGGAAAGATCACATCATCAAAACCATCGGCGTTGAAATCGCCGGTGACGATACAGGTATAGTTGCCCAGTTGCGTGTAATTATCATCAACCGGAAATTCGCAATCAATATCAGCCCCGGTGATTTCCGGAGGCACAACATCCCGACCGAAAACGATTTTTGGAGCATGGTATGAACTATAGACAGACATAACGGCAACATCAGCCATGCCGTCACCATTCACATCTCCGACATTGAACCAGGTATTGTCGCACGGGACAACACTTTTCAATGTTACTAAAGTCAGTAAACTGTTTTCATCGTGGGCTACGAAATCGGCGATACCGTCACCATCGAAGTCACAGTTTGAATATTGAATTTTATGATAATCAGGAGTTTCAAAATCAAACGTAATTGCGCCCATTTTTTCAGCAGCGCCCCAGAATAATCTGATTCCGTTTTCTTCGGGTCCGTTTCCGTAATAATTTTTTGTATTACCCAAATCGGCAAACCCATCGCCATTGATATCGCCTATGGGCACCAAATTGGCGCCATGCTGATCTGTATAGCTTGCGCTGGTAAATCGGTCCTTTGTGTAATAATATGCCGGATCGCGATAGATCACTGCTTCATCGATGGAAGCAGCCTGGACCAGTTCTGAATTTCCCGAATAGATCATATTCACATCCCAATACCACGCCGGAAGTGATATGTCGTCAACACCATCGCCGTTAACGTCACCGGCATTGAACACGCGGTAACCGGCGTACATCCACTCATTAGCAGCCAGGCTGGAATACTGGATTAATTCATCCGGCGGAACCATGATAGCATCGGGGATATTGTCGAAATCCGGACCGCCGAGATAAATGACGCCAGCGCCAGTATTGTGCATTTGCTCCCGTTCGCCAGAGGTTGCCGAAGTCAGGAAAATAGATGTGTAACTGTAATAGGCACCGGTGAAAATGTCTTCATAGCCGTCATTATTGAAATCGCCCTTATCAAACATAAGGCTGTACCAGCGGAGGAAAACGTGTTGTGAATCATTCAGTGCCACGGCATGGGTGCCATCGTACATCAGAACGGAATCCGGGATGCCATCCATTTCAGCGCCGCCAAAATACAGCACTGAACGACCGCCGTAATCGCCGGTTGATGTCTTTGTTCCCTGGTCGGGAAAGATCACATCATCAAATCCATCGGCATTGAAATCTCCGGTGACAACACAGGTATAGTTGCCCAGTTGCGTGTAATTATCATCAACCGGAAATTCGCATTCAAGATCAGCCATTGTAACTTCCGTTGGCCAAACATCTCTGCCGAATACGATCTTCGGAGCATGGTATGATCCGTAATTGGATAAAGCCGCCAGATCAGCTTTGCCATCGCCATTTAAATCCCCGACATTCAACCAGCAGCCGAACATCAATGATAGATCGATAGCACAATTCATCGTGTCAGAGAATTGAGTGCCATCGTTTAACCAGAGTCCGACCTTCGGTCCATCGTCACTATAGACTGCAACCATATCTTTATCGCCATCACCATCCATATCGGCGAATTTTACCTGGTGATCCAAGCCCGCTGACGTATTGAATTTTTGGATGACTTTTAAAGACTTTGTGCTGTTTAAATTAATCTTGCAATTTACAGTGTCTGAAAATACTCCTCCATCACATAACCAAACTCCGATTATATTTGAAGAGCCGTCATTATAGCGGGCAAACATATCATCATCGCCATCTCCGTCAAAGTCTGCAAAATGGACTTGATGATCCAAACCTGCGCTATAATTAAACTGCTGGATAACATCTAATGTGATGTTACCCGCATAAGAAAACTGAAACAAAAGAAAACAAAGCGCTAAACTGTAGATTGTTGTAATTCTTTTCATAATTTCTCCTCCTTCGACTATTTAATTAAAATTAGTTTTTTAGTGTCAGAATTTGATCCGACAGTAATTTGATAAAAATATACACCGCAGGGATAGTTTGAAGCATCAAAGAGGATAGAATTGATACCTTGCTCCTGATTTTCATCAATCAATGTCTCGACCAATTCACCTCTTACATTGTAAATATTGAGTGTAACATGAGAAGCAGTTGGAATTTCATACCTGATTTGTGTTGTTGGATTGAATGGATTGGGAAAATTTTGAGATAATGAAAAGCGCGATGGTTTATTAAAATTATCGTTATCAACATATACGTCTCCGATGACAACTTTTAACAGGGTAAGTTTATCATTAGCAGCGTTGGCAACAATATCGGCAACACCATCTCCGTCAAAGTCTTTGTTGGATTGATGAATCTGAATATAATCAGCGGTTTCATAATCCCAATTAATGGCGTCGGAATGTTCCGGTGTAATAAAAAATAACCTGATACCGGGATCAAGGGGTCCGTTTCCGTAATAATTTTTTGTATTCCCTAAATCAGGGGTTCCGTCTCCGTTCACATCACCAATTGACAGCAAATTCGTACCATTTTGATCGCTGTACCCCAGGCTGTTATACCTGTCTTTTGTATAATAGAATGCCGGTTCGCGGAGAATTCGGGTTTGAAACCGGGTCGGTGCTTGCATATAGCCTCGACTACCGGTATAAACAAAATTGACTGCCCAATACCAGGAAGGCAGTGAGAAATCATCGGTTCCGTTGCCATCGACATCGCCTGCATTAAATACCCAGTAGCCGCAATACATAAAATCCACTGCGGTTGAAAATTGCAGGAAGTCGTTTGAAGGCAGCATAATGATATCGGGCAACTCATCAAAATCAGGACCCCCCAGAAAAACGACGCCTGCTCCTGAATTCCAGACTTCCTGTTCCATTCCGGAAACAACCGAAATCAGCGTAATTGATGTGGTACTATAATAGGCGCCTGAAAAGATGTCTTCATAGCCATCTCCGTTAAAATCACCTTTGTCCATAAAAGGACCAAACCAGCGCAAGACCATGCTGTCAGTTTCGGAAATGAAAAACGGTTCATAATCATAATCCCCGTTAAAGCTGAGTACCATATCGGGAATGCCGTCCATATTGCTGCCGCCAAAATACATGATAGCACGCCCGCCGTAAGCCCATCCAGTGCCATTTTCGGCAACTGAAGTTCCTTGATCCGGGAAGATCAAATCGTTATCGCCATCACCATTAAAATCTCCGATGACGATACTTGTATACTGACCGGATTGGATATAGTGGGGATCGTCCGGATATTGACACACCAGATCAGCCGATGTAATAGAATCAGGGAAGACGGTACGCCCCCAGACAATTTTGGGCGGATGATGAATACTATATTGAGATAACATGGCAATATCGGCGATCCCATCCATATTCAAATCGCCCACATTGAACCAGCACGTATTCAATATAAAATTCAGATCGATTTTGCAATCAACGGAGTCGGAAAATTTCTGTGACGCATTATCATACAACCAAATTCCGACAACCCAGCCATCGTCTGAGTACCGTGCAATCATATCATCTGCACCGTCGCCGTTTACATCAGCAAATTTGACCTGGTTCCCGTTTCCAGCGGCATTTTCTTTAAACTGCTGTATAACTTCCAGGGATACATCTGCTGCGTAAAGGCTAAAAGCAGATAATAAAAAAAAGATTGAGAATAAGCCGAAGATTTTGTAGAAATTCTTCATATAAGTACCTCCGTTTAAATATTGAATGCTTTCGATTTCGAATAATCAAGTGTCTGGTTATTTGATTTTAAATGTATTGTCAATAATCATATCCTTGATTGAAATTATATTTTACCTCCAACCAGATGCTAAAATCGAACACTGATTGAAAATTTTTCGCGGATTATAGCGGATTTTTTGCAGCTATCCTGATTCCGCGCAAATCCGTTTGATCAGCTAAATCTGTGTTCTATTTTTTTGATACTGAAATCGAGAGCTTTCATATTAACAACAACATGTGGATTAATTTGATTTTCAAGCTTGCTTCTTTATTTGCTAATTAAAAACTAAATGCGAAGGAAAAGCGATTGGCGCCGCTGAAATACTTCATATTGGCATAAGAATAGTCGAAACACAATGCCAGCCGATCATTAATCTTTTGTCGTAAGCCCAGCCCAAAGCTAAAATTCTCCAAACTGAAATTGATTTTATATCCTGAGCGAAGGAACACACGTTTATTAAAGCTGTATTCCAAACCGATACTGCCTTTTTCAAGATAATCCATGGGATGCAGCCCTTTGCATGCAACGATCAGCGAATGCTTTTCATCAATGGACGGAATAAACCTTAGCGCATCCGCTGCAAAACCGATAGAGAAGATAAGCGGTAGATAATAGCTTTGTTGAATTTTGGGATAATTTACCTCTCGCGAAAAATTGCGCAGCGCCATTAAAAATGAGATCCCCTTGTAGCCGGTTTTATACCAGGTTCCGATATCAATGGCTAATGCTTTCAATGTGTTTTGCATGGTTTCGGGTACAGAATTTTCGAGAATGGTATTGCTGCCCAAATTGGAGTAAACGTATTTAAAATGTGCGCCAATAGAAAATTGACTTGAAATGGCACGGGCGTAAGCCAAACCCAGAGCGTAATTGCCCACATCGACTTTGCCGGTTTCAACATATTCAAAACTGCCGCTTGTGGCAGCCACCAGATCGATGGTTGTGCCGTAAATGTCTCCATAATCCATATAGGTGGCGCTCACTCCCATCACTCCCCAATTCCCCAAATGATGGGTATAAGCGAAGGAATACTGCTTAATATCAGCGATCCATAAATTCTGATCCAAAAAGGCATTTTTCCCGGATAGCGCTGCCAAACCTGCCGGATTCCAAAAGATCACGCTTGCATCCTCCAGGTTGCTTGTATAGCAATCACCCATACCCGAGGCTTTTGCACCAACGCCAATATTTAAAAATTTCATTATCGATTGTGCGGTTAACCGGGTTTGGGTAAAGGATTGAGTCGCAAAAAAACAACTCAGCAGCACGCCAAAAAGTATTGTTTTTTTATTGCATATCAGCATAATATAATTCCCTGGGTTACTTTAATTGTGCCACGAATTATCGCTCAGGCATTACCTGACCACAACAAATTTGCCGGTTGCAGAATCGCCTGAGTCAAGGTCTTCAATATGATAAATATAAATATCCGGTGCAATGAAGAGATTATCATCCGTTAGCATTGGCGTCCAATGGATATAAGTCGAATTGTTGTCCTTTTTTAACGTTTTTACAAGGTCGCCATTAACTGTGAAAACGCGAATAATGCATTTTCGGGTTAAATTTGTAAAGGTGATTCGATCAGTTTCGCCGGGCCATGATTGGGCTTGTATCAAGTTATAGGGATTCGGTACGACTCTTACGTGTGACAAGGTATTCACAGCTTCACGGTAAGCTTTCGCGGGATGATAGGAACGATTGAAAAATTTGCCGCTTTCCAATGGCGCGCCGTAACAGGTTGGATCAACATTCTCCGAGCCGTCCGTCGCCGAAGTGACGTAATAGTAGTAAGCCACGCCAAGATTTAATAAAGAATCAACATAGCAGGTATCGGTCGGTGCCAGTTCTGCAATTCGTTCAAAATCACCAAGATTATTTCCGGCTTTTCGATAGACATTATAGTGCGCCACATCCGGTGATTCAGAAAGCGTCCAGCTCAGGTGTATTGATTTGGGTTTGCTCTGAATAATAAGCTCTGTTGGCGGCAATGGGGCATTGGGCATCATCCTGTTTTTTGAAAGATAATTATCCCAATTCCATTTAGCGCGACCAATTGTCAGCGCCAATGAATCCAGCCCCGAATCAAGGAAAAGGTCTTTTTCCGCTTTTGTAATGTCTCCGTTCAAATACCTGGCGCCCATTTCTTTGCATTTACTAATCGAAGGTCCATTTACCGCGTGAACAAAAGCGATTCTTAATTTTCCGTAAGCCGGCAAATCATAGGGACCAAAAGCCATCCAGCATGATTCCTGCCCAATCGGTACAGTTTGTGCATAATCCGGATGTCTGAAAGATCGTTCACCACTGTTGAAAATATCTAACCATCGCAGCTCTTCGCGCCAGCCTGGTGCCCGCGTATAATCGCCATAGCTGTAGCTGAATGGCTGCATGGGATCGTCCCGGCGATTAGAAGTCGAGGCATCGATATATAGCACCCCATAGCCCGCGTACATAGCTGAAATGAATTCACCTGCGTGATAGAGCTGGTTTACATTCATGGAATTGTCGTCATAAAATTGAGGTGGGTATGGGTCGCCGCGGTCGTCGCCCGGAATATCCGGATCATCCCCGTCGAACGCATACATAAACCTCAATGAATCGCCAATATTATCGCCGTAATAGTCATGCCAGTTATCCCACATTCCGGTTGCATCGTAAGAATAATAGCCTTCACCTTTATTATTCGGAGACAGGTTGTTTACGTAAAAATCAAAGTATAAATTTTTTAAATCTTTAGGCTCCATTTCCTGGGTGAAAACGTCATCATCGAGGTTGCCAAGATTAAAAATTTCAACAACGCGGATGATATAATCATCGTGATAGGGATTTGCCCAGGCATAATATTTCGTTTTTACATAGAAGCCGTCGTTGAAAAACTCGGTATACTCCACCATTTCATCAGCGATAAGCTTTTTATAGGCAATGACATACATGCTCTGTTTTTCTACCAGATTTCTGTGTGCAACACCGTCTTCCGTGATGACTGTTGTCGGACCTCGATAGGTGCGCATCCATTTTATAATTTCAGGTTGATATGCCTGCGTTTCTGTTTTTAGCGCATAACCGGGATGATAAAACGGAATGGTGCGTGTTTCAAGTACGTTGCCCAGACTGTCTTTCACTTCGTACTCATAATCCTTGAACATGAATCGAAATTTGGCGCCCGTAGAATTTGTACGAAAGCCTCCTTCATAGAGCGATGCCCCCTGTTCGCCACCGCCAGGCCAAACCAAATACAGTCCCTGCAGCCCAAGCGGTGATTCCAATCCATCCACCGTTTCCCACAAGTCTCCCACTTGAATTCGTTCGCGTTGTGCGAAAACGAGAGAGTGTTGTGCAGTAAACAGGATAACGAATGCAATGATAACAATCTGTGTTTTTATTTTCATCGAATATACCCTATTGATTAAAATTAAAAACTAAACCGTAATCCAATCCAGATATCGCGCGGGAAAAGATACGTAAGCGCTTTTCGTTTTGGCATATAGGCTTCTTCAACTTCATCCCCGGGGTGTTTCCCTGTTTGTTCGATACGAGTCATATAGCGATCGAACTCATCCCCGGAGTCTTTGCCATACGCCCAAAAGGTATAACTGGCGCTGCCGGGAGCCTGGTAATAGTCCACGCCTTCATAAATCGCTTCGCCAAAATCGGTGATGTTGAAATTTTTAATATTGAAAATGTTGAAAATATCAATATACAGCGAAACGTCCGTACCAGCTACTTTAAAATCCCGGTCAATTTTTAAATCGACCATGCGATAATCCCGCCACTTGTAATTCAACAGTGCCGGATCGAGCTGTCCGGTGGGATCCCAGTGAAAGCGTGATCCCAGCCGCCATTTAACTATCCAGTTGAATCGCCAATTTTCGAACGGGCGGAAAAAAAGAATTTCAGGACCAAATCGTTCCGGGCTATTAATATAAAATCCCGCTTTCGCTCTGATAACTGGCTCAAAGGTTCTTTTCGCCAGCGAGCTTGCTTGTTGTGCAATGAATTTATTATGCAGATCTTCATCATCGGGGCGTACAAGTGTGGGACCGGTTGTGCCGTAAGTGGTCAGAAAATAGCTGAAATTGAGAAAGCCCGATAAGACCGAACCGGCTTTTTTGGTAAACCGGGCTTCGATGCCTTTGGATGTCCAGTATGAATAATCCTGATAACTAAACCAGAGCGATTCGACTGTGCCGGGATTATAGAACACAAATTGCGGTTGATTGCGAGAGTCCTTATAATATCCATTTAAATTCAGCCTGAAATACTCAAAGATATCCTGTTCAAAACCAACCTCATAGCTTGTTGTTTTAGGCAGCGGCAGCCACGGATTTCCGACAAATTCCATTCTGCCGCCATTGGCAACGCCTCCGTATCGCAGCCAGTATAAATTGTGAGTTGTGGGGCTCTGGGTGAATCTGCCATAATTGAAATAAAGCTTGCTGTTTTCGCTAATCGGATGTGCAATGCCCAATCTCGGTGAAATTGCCCATTTCAAAGGGACGTCAGCAGAAATCGTAGATAATGAATCGAAAAAAGTATCTCTCATAAAATGTCCGTATAAATCTGGTCGAAATGGATTATTCCAGGTGTCGGGCATGGGAGATTCGGCTTGATAAAAATCGAATCGAACGCCAATATTCATAACAAAGCCTGGATATTCGATTTTATCCTGTATGTAAGTTCCGCCTTCCCAAAATTGAACGTTGAAATGGGTACCCGAAAATCCAACCAAATTTCCAAATTTATCTTCCCCCCGCGGAAAAGCCGCCCAGCGGTTTTCGACCACATTATTGGTGTTAAAAATGAATCCGGTTTTAAGTTGATGATGTGCATTTATCTGACTCGTGAGGTCGGTTTTAACAGTCCATGTTTCCAGATAAGAATCATCGTAGCCCCAGCCGTCGAGTAAATTATGCATATAATACCCATTCTGATCGGTGGTAAAACCTCCCGAAATTTCCGGGTATCGATAATAATCATAGCCTTCGGGAAAGGTGGGGAAATGGATGGTATCGCCTTCGGTATTGATCAGGCTGAATTCAGAATAATATTGATGCCTCTGAGCGCCATTCCTGTCAATATATGTTTCTGTTTTAACGCCTGTGGGCGGATTCGCTTTATATGTTATGGATGTGCGTTGAATTTTCAGATCATAAAAAGTAGATGGAGATAAAATATGATTTAAAGATATGGAAAAATTCGTCCGGTACCAATCAATGAAATTTGAATTATTATCTACTGCATAAACATTGGGATATCCCTGAGCTGACCAGATACCGTACACATTTTGGATGATATATCCGGGATTATTGATATATGCATGATCTTCGCCGAGAAACCAGCCACAGGCGTGCGATTCACCATACAATCCCAATACACCGATTTTGATGTTATTCGTGATTTGATAATTTAAAACGAGTTGCGCGTTTTCTTCGACAAAGCCATCACGAGATAATTGATAGGTATATGCGGAGTAACGACGGGTATAGCCGCCGAAAAAATCGATATCGCTTAAAACCGGAATTTTTCCAAAGGGCCATAACGGACCACCAAAAGAAGTTTGAATATCATAATCAGGTTGATCGCCATAGATAAGCACCGGATCCACACCTAATTCATTGGCAAATTCTTCGTTTCGATGTTGATATTTCCACAATTTAAAGCAATCATCCGGCGTTAATTTATATTGATTTAGTGCAGTCTTCGCATATTGATTCCAGCCTAAAAAATCGGCAACGCCATCTTTATCGCGATCGATGTTATTTCCTTTTTCATCGTGCCATGATTTAACTTTTTCTCCTAACTCGTTAACATATTCCGGACCTTCGATGGCGTCAAAATGTTGAAAGCGACCGTAATCCCACCAGTTGTCTTTTGTCCACATATTGGGACCGAAATGCTTCAAAGCTGCCGGACTGTATCTTACATTGATCGAACCGGTGTATTTGTCTTTTGAGCGCTTGCTAACAATATTGACGATGCCTGAACGCGCCTCGCCATATTCGGCATTAAAACCGCCCGTAATTAATTGTACTTCTTCAATGAGTTCCGTATTAATATTTGTGTATGGTCGGTCGGTGCGGCTATCTTTCATTGAAACACCATCTACCATGTAGCCCACTTCTTTTTCAGTGCCGCCACGAATTGTAACACCATACGCATCGCTTTCAATGCCGGCTTCCATGGTCAGCATGTCGGCAAAAGAGAGCTTGGGCGCATTTTCAAGTTCTATCGCCGATATCGCGCTCATGCTGTTCGATACATCTTTGCGAATTTTTTCTCGATCAGCCACAACCACAACTTCCTGTGCTTCCAATACAGTTGCATCCAATTCAAAATCAATCAATGTTGTGCGATCGATATTAACATAAACCTTTGTCATCGTTACAGTTTTATAACCGATTACCCGCGCAGTGACATTATAAAGTCCGGGCGCTACATTGAGAATGAAAAAATTTCCTTTCAGATCGGATGACGTTCCTTTAAGTATTTCTAACGGAATTTCTTTGCCCTTTACCCAATGGGAAGCGATATAAATATTTGCCCCGGGCAGCGGTTCTTTTGTCTCAGCATCAATTATTTTCCCTGAAATTTTGCCGGTGGTTCCCGCTTGAATAAAGTACAGGGGAGTAAATAACAATAAAACTGTTATTAATAAATTAATAGAATATTTCATACTTTTCCTCCCTAATAATGGAACGATTATTTTCAAATAAAAAATATTCTCGGGATTCCAAAACAAGTGTCGCATCAGCCTTTGCGCGGAGGCGAACCATAGATAGCGTGCCGCTTCCACCGTTTTCTTCTTCAACGACGAAATCAACATACGATCTTAACTTTAATGCAAACAACGTTCTTGGCAACAGGTAAATAATAGCGATTTGTCCTGTGTCATCGCAAGCACCACAACTAAATATAGTGCCGTTTATTATGCCCGGATTACAGGGATTGATTTGAACTTTTGAAGGCGGGGCGACATCTGTGTGAGCATCAAGTATCAGGCTTCTGGGATTATCGGCGTCATCATAATAATTTTGCATCTTTTTATGAATCGACCGATTAGCGGATCTCTCCTTGCCCATGACTGAAGGCATTCTCATTAATTCGAACAGAAATTCGATCGTCTTTTGCATGTAACTTTGCATTGCGTGATCGCTCAATTTATCAGACGGCAACAATTTCTATCGCGTAAATTAATTAATAGGAAATCTTGGTTTTAAGCCATCAAGATGACGTTTTATGTCTTCAATGATTTTTTCGCGAATATTCCATTCAGCATCCACAGAGTACCAACTGATGTGCGGCGTTAAAATGACATTTTGAAGATCAATCAGCTCAAAATTTTTGTGCGGAGGCTCTTTGCCGTAAACATCGATAGCAGCGCCGGCGATCCAATTTTCAGTTATTGCTTTTGCCAGCGCTTTTGAATCGACAATAGCGCCGCGAGCGGTATTGATTAGAATGGCGTTTTTTTTCATTAATTTTAGATTGTGTTCATTAATCAAGCCACGGGTTTCCGGGGTGAGCGAACAATGAATTGTAACCAAATCCGATTGCGATAAGACCTCATCAAGCGGAATGCTTTCGATGTTCAATTCTGCTTTTCTGTCCGATGTCAGAAACGGATCACAGACCAATACGTCAGCATTAAAACCGCGCAGCATTTTTAAAACCTTTGATCCAATCCTGCCGCAGCCGATAATGCCCACTTTTTTGCCGGCTAATTTTGCCAGCGGAATGATGGGGGAGAAGTCCCATTCTCCTTTTTGCACGGAAATTTTCATACTCTCAAGCTGTCTGTTAAATTTCCGAAAAGCCGCTAAAAGCAACATCATTGCCTGTTCGGCAACTTCTTCCTGACAATAATCAGGCACGTAACAAACCTGAATGCCGTGTTTTGTTGCCGCATTGATATCAACGTTATCATAACCCGCACCATGCCGGATAATGAGTTTGCATTTTTGTAATTTTGCCAAAACGTCCGCGTTGATCTGAGCCATGTTTACCACAAGGATATCCGCATCAGCAATTTTTTTAATCAATTCATCAAGCGGCGCCTGTTTCAGTTGAAGCGCATAAAACTCAACCGGTAGATCTTTGAGTTGCTCTGCTTCCCAATCGAGGTTTTCTTCGATATAATCTGTTACTATTATTTTATGCGTTTTCATGTTTCCCTCGACCACCTATCGCAATAATAGCATTTTTGATATTTTTCTGGTTTGGTTTGTTTCGAGCACGCTGAAATAACAACCGGTCGGGACAGACTTTCCCTCTGTATTTTTACCATCCCAGGTATGATGATAATTGCCGGCATCCTGAATTCGGTTATTGATCATAACATTTACCAGTTCGCCGTGAATATTGTAAACACATAATTTCACAACAGAAAAAATATTCAGTCGATAATAAATATTGGTTGCTGAGTTGAAAGGATTTGGATAATTGGCAATCAGGGTCATGGAGTTTAATTTCAATTCATCGTCATCTGCGACTGCCATCGGATCGATTACCGTTATTTTAACGGAATCGGGAAAGCTCCACTGTTCTTCATTATCTTTTACTTCCAAAGTCAAATAATAAATTCCGGCGGTCTTGTATTCGTACTCGATTGACGTTTTGGATACACCGCTGATCTCATTTCCGTCGCCCAATTGCCAGAGATAGCGGACGATGTAACCATCCGCATCGGCGCCATTTCCATTGGCGCTAAAAATAGTATTTACTGTAATGGTCGTATCATTTTGGGGATAACGGATAGTCGCCACAGGAGGCGTTTTTACGATCTCTTCCCAAAAAATTGTGAATGTGGTGTCACTTAAATCGCTGATGGTGGAATCTTCACTATCGCTGATTCTGATTTTACACGCCGACCTGTTTGTATCGGGAACCAGCCATTGATAGGCGCCAGTATTTGGAGTGGATTCTGCAATGGTCGACCAATTTTCTCCTCCGTCAACCGACCAATCAATTTTCAGCGAATTAATATTGGCAGCAGCATTCGCATACCAGGAAATTTGATGTGTGTTCGCTCCGATGAGTGTCTCGTTTCCGTTGGGCAAACTTAAATTGAATTTTACCGAACCATCATTTGGCAGCACCTGCGAATGCCGCAACAGATTTGAATAATCCCAATCATTTCCATGGAAGCCAAAGTTTAAGCCCATCACAGGCGTTGTTTGATATTCTCGTGTCTCAGCCCAGATTGAATTGCTTGAGGTAAACCCTTGATCGTGATTGATAGAAATTTTGGATATATCATCAAGATTCAATTCTCCGGTAACCTCAGCTTTATTCATCACAATCATTTTAAAACCATTTTGGGCAAAAACAAGATACAATTTGCCGGATGCGTCTTCGATAATCCGAAATCTTCCCACGCCCCCAATGGGTAGAAATGCAGGCGTTTCGGACCAATTGCCAGCAGCAGGTTTATAATAGTAAGATACCTCACTGCTGAACGAATGACCAAACAGGTGAACATCCCCATTGTTTGTATTTACCCAAATATCATGGGGTGTAAAATTGGCAGGCATAATTGTAAAATTTTCCAGGGGATTCCCCAAAATGATCTTGCCAACGCCCATCTCATAAGTCCAATTGGGAGCGATTCCTCCAGGCACCTCACCAGCAACGTAGAGCTCGTTTTCATTGACAAAGGAAGCAAAAACATAAGAAAAATCATTTCCCGGCACCATTGATTGAATCGGACCGTGCCATGCGTCTCCGTCATGATAAACATACAGCCACGGGCTGGGACCGTTGTTATCTACAACCCGAGTCCACCACACAATTCTTTTTCCACCCGGTGAAACAGCAGCGCCAATGTAATTTGTGCTGGCGCCGGTTGCAAAAATTTTTCTGTTATATATTGCTTCATGAGTTCTGGCATTGAAAACAGCTTCTTCGATATAGCCGCCGTTGATATTTAAGCCATAACTGAAAATTGAATCACCAATGGCAATGGAAGCAGTATTTTGTTGAATTGTATTCGGATTGTACAATTTTTTGATGAGTTGCCACGAACGACCGGTAAAATGATGATAATGTATCGCCGGATTTTGATTCACATTTGTTCCGGTGTCATCAACGTACCATAAGCCCTGGGTGGCTGTGCGAACTAAATGTCCCAGGTGGTGTCCCCAATGCGCACCCATTTTCCCGTAATCGTAGCGATGCTGGTCTGAAATCTGGTAAGAATTGTAGTAGTATTCAGAGTCATCCGCCAGCACGAAGGCGGATGAAAACAGACTGATAACAGTGATAGCAATTAACTTCAAATTTTTAGACAACATGAATATATTCCCGATTCTGTTTAATGGCGGTTCGCTTTTGTAGCAAATGGATTGCATAATCCCCAAATTGAAGATCAAGTTGTCTTATTCACTTCATTCATTGACATCTCGAGGATATCAATTGCGTGGTCAAGCTCCTCTTTATTTATTACAAGCGGAGGCGCAATGCGAATGACATTTCTGTATAAACCAACCGAGCCAAGCAGCATGCCATATTCAGCAGCAGTAAAAATGATTTTTCGCATCAATTCGTTGGAAGGTGTTTTATCTGCATCTCCTGCCGTTATTTCCAATCCGATGACCAATCCCTTGCCCCGGACATCCCCTATAAACGAATATTTTTTCTTCAATTCAGCGAGGCGTTCAAACAGGTATTTACCCATTCTATTTGAATTTTCCGGCAGCTTTTCTTCTTTCATGATATCCAACACAGCCAGCGCGCCGATACAGGAAAGGGGATTGCCGCCTGTCGTGCTTGACATTTCGCCGGGTTCCATACTATTAAAGATGTTACTCTCGCCACATAGTGCAGAAACCGGGATTCCGCTGCCCAACCCTTTTCCCAGGCAGATCATCTGTGGATGAATGTCTTCCCATTCAATGGCGAACATCTTACCCGTGCGCCCAAAGGACGATTGTACTTCGTCAACGATAAACACCAAACCCCTTTCATTTGCCCATTTCTCGAGTTTCTTTAGCCATCCATCGGGAGGAAAAATAAAGCCGGCTCCGCCTTGATAGGGTTCGGTGATGACAGTTCCCAAATCTCCGGAACTGGAAGAATTGATAATCCGATCCAGCATTTTGATGCAATAAAAATCACAATCCGGGTAGGTTTTATCATAAAAGCAGCGATAACAGTATGGAAAGGGCGCCATAATTCCGCCAGGCAAGGCGGGACCAAACCTGCGACGCGTGCCGATGTTACCGGCGACGCTCATTGCTCCATACGTGCGACCATGAAACCCGCCATAAAAAGAAAGGACTTCATGTTTCTGCGTATAACGTTTGGCAATACGAAGAGCGGCTTCTGTTGCTTCCGCTCCAGTGGTTAAAATAAACGCTTTGTCGATGTTTTTCGGTAGAATATCGACGAGCCGCTGAGAAAGCTTGACTCTTTCTGCTGTCGGAAAAGAATAGCAGTTCATAAGACGGGCAGCTTGTGCCTGGATTGCGGATACATGTTTTGGATGTGAGTGACCAAGATTTGTAACAAGCACACCTGATGTAAAATCTATGTATTCATTTCCATCAACGTCAGTAACCCATACACCTTTACCATGATCCCAGACTATCGGCGCCTGGTCAGCC
>JAFGDW010000060.1 GCA_016931935.1 Candidatus Zhuqueibacterota bacterium
AGATTTTAAATTGCGCAGTCGTTAGCTTAATTTAACTAGATGTGAACGCAGTTTCGTTTTATTTACTTATGTCAACATCAGCTCATCTACAATGAACAAGGATTGCTATACAAAATAATCGACGACTATGGCTTGATAACAATTTGTGAATGTAACAACGACGCACATTTGATTGCGATTCGTTCTCCGTATGGCCAAACAACAAAAATCAACCTGAGAAATAATAAGTACATCGCGGCGGTTACAAATTCAAGCCTGGAAACGGTGCGGTTCGACTGTGACAACAATGGATTAATCACCGGTATTGTCGATGCAAACGGAAATATTACCCGATGCAAATATGACTCTGTCGGCAGGCTAATTGAACATATTGACGCGACAGGAGCACTCACAAAATTTAGCACCCAGACAACCGGAAAAGCATGGTCGGTAGAAGTGAAAACTCCGGAGGAACGAACGATAACGTATACAAACCAGGTACGCCATGACGGGAGCTTAATGTGCTCCGAATCGAATGGATGTGGGATGACACGCAGCATTGAAAAATGCATGAACGGAACGATCGTATCAAGTGATCCGGATGGTACTAGAGAAACACAAATTGTCAGTCCTGATCCATGTTTCGGGATGGAAGCTCCGATGTCCGGGATGACTGTTATTGAAACGCAGTCAGGATTACGTAAAACTATTGAATATGAAAAATATATTGATCCTGTTATCGGAAAAAAAATCATCGATACAGTTTTCGTAAATAGCAACATATCGACATTGACTTTTGATTCACAATTACAGCAATTCATTGCAGCATCCCCGATGGGCCGCAAGCATTACAGATACACTGATGCACATGGCCGAGTGCTGCTGGATTCCATCCCGGGTACGTATACGACGCATTATGTATACGATGAACACGGATTCATGACAAAGAAGCAGCAAGGCGACCGAGTCACCTCATACGTTTATGATGCAACCGGACAGCTCATAAAAATAACCAATCCGCTGGGGCATGTGACTAAGCTGACGTACGATGGCAATGGACGCATTATTCAGCAAATATTCCCGGATGGGCGTGATGTTACATACACGTACGACAACAATGGAAATCTCTCTACCATCATGCCAGGTTCCGGGCCACATCAGTTTTTCGTGTACGATCCGTTAAATAAACTCATCCGCTCTGCAACATGTGTGGATACAGATACGATGGACGTTTGGCGATATGAATACAATCATGATCAGCAACTTGTTCGAATGACTCTGCCTGACGGCGATCAGATCGAGGCACAGTATGATTCACTAAATTGCGGTCATCCATCAAAAATAGTATTTGATCGAGGCGTGAAGGAAATCGAAACAGATGCCAAAACGGGCCATATCAAACGCATTATTTCAGCGAAATCGGATACATTGCGTTTTGAATATGATGGATTTTTGCCGATTCGAATAGGCTTGAACGGTACAATAAACGGAACCATTGATATGGAGTACAATGATGATTTTCGCATTGCTTCAGAAATTGTTAATGAAAAATCTAAAATTTCATACGCTTATGACGACGATGGATTGTTGACACGGGTCGGTGAACTATCTATTAAATATAGCATGAACAACAATCAGATCATGAATACATCAATGGGAAAATTAACTACACGTTATGAGTATAACTCTTTTAATGAAATTTCAGAATGTCGGGCAACATATCTTTCGAGCGATTTATTTCAATCCGCCTGTGTTTACGACAAATCAGGACGTCTTGTTGAACTGAACGAGACAATGCTTGGTGAAGCACAACACTATCGATATTTTTATGATGAATCCGGTCAACTTACCCGTACTGAGCGAAATGGCACACTTGTTTCATCATACAAATATGACCCAAATGGTAATCGGATACGCCAATTAACTATGACAGACACCATTATATCGGAATATTCCAAACTCGGACGCCTGATACGTCATGGAACCACAGAATATGTGTACAAACAAAACGGCAGTTTGCAACGCAAAATTCAGGGGCAGGATACGACGTGGTACGGTTATGATGATTTCGGCAATTTAGTTTATGTGCTTCTGCCAAATCATAACGAATTGGAATATATTATCGATGGATGTAATCGCCGGATAGCCAGAAAAATAAATGGCGTTCTGCAAGCCCGATGGCTTTATCTGGATTCGCGGAAGCTGGTAGCCGAGCTTGATAGTGTCGGTAATGTTGTCTCACGATTTGTTTATAGTGGCTCGGGGAATAATCCTGATTATATGGTCAAGCATGATAAAACCTATCGCGTGATAAGCGATTGCCTTGGCAATATTCGACTCATCGTGGATATTACGACCGGTGAGGTTGTGCAGCGTGTGGATTATGATGCGTTTGGAAATATCACAATGGATAGCAATTCCGGATTTCAGCCATTTGGATATGGTGGAGGATTGTATGAAAGCACCACTGGTCTGATTCTCTATCCAAATGGCGATTATGATCCGGAAACCGGACGCTGGACTGCACCCATTCAAACAGATCCATTTCAAATGATTCTGAATCCCTATTGTTTTAGAAATAATGATCCAATAAATGGGGGAGTGAGAACGAATGGATTCGTACCCGGAAATTGTAATATGCCATTTTGTTTTGATGAAATTATTGATTTTACGAATTTAGTTAGAACTACAGTACTCCCTGAAAAATACAACAAAGCACTTATGTTTGGGACTCATGAATGTTATTTGCGTTATCTTCCTGTCTTAAAATTTACAATTACCCCTTGACTATTTTAAAAATATGGTATAAGTTAATCTCAACATCACACGATAGAGTCCGAATAGGTTAATATTTCATTTTTAACATATTGCCAATTTTAGATTGAAGGAGAAGAGAAATGGCACACTTCACAAGTAAGTCAATTTCACGCCGTAGTTTTCTAAAAGACTCGGCTGTGACTGCGCTCGGTCTTTCAACCTTACCATATTTAAATTGTGGCAAAATCGGTGTAAAACAACCATTGACGCGTGAATTCGGCCGTTTACAGACAGAAGTGACCACGCTTGGTCTGGGTGGCCAGGCATCCATTCAATGGACGCCTGCAGATGTCGATCCGGTTAAAATAATTTTAAAAGCATTTAATCTGGGAGTAACTTATTTCGATACATCCAATGTATACGGACCCAGTCAGATGAATTATGGCAAGGCGTTTCGTCAACTCCGGCTAATTCCGGGTGAGTCCGGTTATAATGAATCATTGCGACAATCGATTTTTTTGACAAGTAAAACCGGTCTACGGTGGAGCAAAGGCTTTCAGGATGGAGTTCGCAGCTTTACCAACGGCCCCAAGGGCACAGGCGCAATTGATGATGTGAAACGAACGCTTTCGCAGGTATTCGGTGACGGGCAGGGAAATTATCCCAAAGGCGCTTACATCAATATGGTGCTTATTCATGCCCTGGATACCTTCGAAGAAATTGACGCTGTCTACGAAGGTCTGGACAATCCCGATCCTAAAGCCGAACGAATCGGCGCACTTGCCGGCCTACTGGACTTACTGGACGGTACGAACCGAACCGGACTGAATTCCAAAGAAGAAAAATTGATACGCCACATTGGTTTTTCCGGGCACCATTCACCGCCTGTGATGATGGAGATGATCCAACGAGACAGCAACAATATTCTGGACGGTATGCTCATTGCCATCAATGCTAATGATCGGCTAAATTTTAATATGCAGTACAATGCAATTCCGGTCGCTGCCGCAAAGAACATGGGAATCATCGCCATGAAAGTATTCGCCGATGGCGCCATGTACACGAAGGAAGCCAACTGGTCGTGGAAACCGGAACATGTCGTCCGCACTGTCGGCAGTCAAACTTTACCCAGCCGTGAGTTGGTGCACTATTCGCTAACGACGCCGGGAATACACACAGCAATCATCGGCATTGGTCAGATTGATGATAATCCCAAAGCATGTCAATTAACCCAAAATATGTCTGCCGCGCAAATCCGCCCGAATAGTATGACAGAAGCCGCGCGACGGGACATCGAAATGTTAGCAGGCAAGGTAAAAGATGGCAAAACGAATTACTTCCAACTTCCGGCAGAACAATTGACACCCGCACAACATCCATCGGTCCAACAAGATATGCGAAATAATCAACGAGTGGTGCAACTTACCTGGAAGACAGCATTCGCTGGCAATGAACCAATCAGAAAATATGAAATTTGGCGTGACAACCAGAAAATCACAGATGTGGAGCATCATCCTCAAACAACACATGAACCGTTCACATTTGATGATCTTGTTGCGGATAAAGAAGCACATTCCTATAATATCATCACCGTGGATGCGTCGAATAACACCGCAACTACTACAGAATTAGTGGCGCCGACAATTGGATAGATTTGAATCGAACTAAAAGTCGTCAGTCTAAATAGAGCAATGTCATAGACGACTGCACTGATATTTGTGTATAAAAACTATTGACTTTTAGCAAAGAAATATTTATATTTGGAATCATTTTAGCCACCGTAGCTCAGTAGGTAGAGCAACTGATTCGTAATCAGTAGGTCCGCGGTTCGACTCCGCGTGGTGGCTTCGTTATAAACAAACAATTAAGCCCGATGAATAATCGGGCTTTTTTATTAAAAAAGGCTCGTGTTACCAAAATATCACCATTTCACGAAACTTTTAATAAGGATGAATTTAAATGTAACTGAATGATCAAAGCTTGATTATTAATACTTTTGTTTGTCATTTGGCAGATATTACCATTGGGATGACATTTGGCAACAGATATATGTCCGCTTCCTAATACAACTATAAATTAATAGTTAAGATAGCTTCACAAATCATACAATAAAATCAGACGACAGAAGTGCGTCTATACAATGGTGTAAAAGAACAAAATCGACAAATTGGTGGTATCTTTTCTGAACCAAAATTAAAGCCATGCAAATTTGACTGTAAACTGCTTACATTTTTTAGAAAATTTTAAAAAATGCAGACTTTATCAATAATCATGCACTGATTCAGGTCTACTCCAATTATTCCCCTGGGATAACGATAAAAAGCGAAACACTTACGATAGGTTCGGGAATTACGATTAGAGGTGGTTACGGAATCATATTTGGGGATTTTCTTAACCCAGAGGTACTTTTCTCAATCAAGCGACGATTCGCGCCGAAGATACCAATGGCTCAATCATCATCAGATCGTTAGTTCTGCCATGGACAAATGAGGGGGTAATCGAAACCGTGAATGCGGGGAAAATATCAAACACAGGAACATTTATAAATCAAGGTACAGTATCAATTGATGAGAATTGTTTATTTAATACAGAGAATGATTATATTCAAAGCACCGGTCAAACTCTTTTGAACAATGCCACTTTTACAAGTGATGGTATGGTCGATATTCAAGGTGGTATATTATCAGGTAAAGGTGTTATCAATGCAGATGTTACGAATGCTGGTTTGCTGAATCCTGGTGAATCTACTGGAGTTCTTAATATTACAGGAAGTTATTTGCAAACGACATCAGGAAAGCTCAATATTGATATTAGTGGACTTTCTGCGGGAGTCGATTTCGATCAGGTAAATGTAAACTGTGATGGCACTATTAATGGCGCGTTATATGCTCAATATCTTTAAAATTATCTAAAATTTCATCTGGTATTTCAATTGAGATTGTCGTTATGACTGACTCCGATTAGTTATTCATTGCTATAAATTACGCAAAAAAGTTGAGGAATTCAACTAATTTTATATTTTGATAGCCCTGCTCAACCTCGAATCTCTCCCATCCCTTTGGCAACACACCGGTAACACGCGGGCAGCCGTTGTTTGCGGCGATACGCTCGAAACGCATTTGCTTTCTCACCATTAAATATTTCAGCGATTGTCTGTTCTTTTACATTTCCAATGATGACGTCAGGCAGATCCACACAGAAGTTGGCATCGCCGTTGGGTTGAATGTCGATCAACTGTTCGGGATTCTCGCACCGAAGTTTGCCATGGGGAATCGCAGCGTCAGCAAACCAGTCTTTATACTCATCTTCGGTGAGCGGGAGGTAAGGATAATCTTCCAATTCACCCAGCGTTGCTTTGTATTTTCTCAGTTTGGGTAAAAACTCATCGAACTCAACTCCGGAATGCTCATGATGAAATCCGCGCCAGGAATATGCAGCGCAGCCGAACTGTTCTGACAGGATTTTTTCGTGTTCGAGTCCCTGTTGCCCTGTTACATAACAATAAGGAACAATATTCATTGATTTTACACCAATATTGCGGGCAATATCCGGTAGATCGCCAAGCGATTCGATAGAGTAGGGGCTGATCGTAAAGCAAATACTTGTGCTGATATGATTCGTCGATGTCCTTTTTAATTCGTTTAAGTGAGCAAGTCCTTCCTTTAATCGTTTAAATGTTCCGGTCACGCCGCGTACTCTATCATGAATTTCCTCCGAACCATCTACTGAAACGGTGAGATGCATATTGCCAATCCGTACGATGTCTTTAGCAAATTTCTTCAAGAATGTCCCATTTGTATCAACTGATACAAAATAACCTTTATTGTTAATATACTCTAACAGATCAATGATTCCCGGAACCATAAACGGTTCACCGCCGCGAATCAACAACATACCGATTCTATGATCATCCAGTTGATCAACCAGTCGCTTCCAGTCATCAATTTTTAACTCGTGTTTTAACTTTTCCTTGCGATCATGCACATAACCGTGTTCACTCCATTGACCGCACATTTGACAGCGCAGATTACAGGCATTTGTAATTGTGAAAGAAATTTGCGATGGGAAGTTCACAATTTACTCCTTCATTTTAAATTTGTTGATTCGAGAATTAGTCTATCTGAATGGTAACAAGGTAAAAAAGTCGTAATGCATAACCAAGAAAAAAATTAGTTATTAATGAGTGCGTTGATTTAGTCTATGCCGTCATTGGTTATATACAATATGTTGACAATTAAGTTGATTAGTGATTCACATATTGGCACAAAGTCACGTAGAAGGCATTAAATCAACACAATCATTAATATGTGCGAATCAAAAAAAGCGGGAGTACAGGACTCCCGCTCGAGGCAATATTGCACTATTTCAGTAATATGAGCTTTTTCATCTCCATGTAATTTTTCGCAGTCAATCGTGCCAGATAGACGCCACTTGGATATTCGGATGCATTCCATTCGTACAAATGAATTCCGGGTTCCTGATTTGCAATAAACTTACTGACTATCATTTCGCCTTTCATATCGAAGATACTCAATTCAATATTTACAAAAACGCTTAAATTGTATTGGATAGTTGTTATCGGATTAAATGGATTCGGATAGTTTTGCAGTAAGCGGCAAAACACTGGCGTAGAAGTTGATGCCTGTACCTTGATCGGCCCATAAAATGTACTCTGTCCGGTTGTTGCCAGTTCCTCGATTTTGTACCACAGATTATGATTTGAAAATGGATAACAGTCCGAGTAATTATATTCGTTCCTGGTGGTTGAATTGGTATGACCGGGGATCAAATTAGTGGTAATTCGTTCAAAACCTGTCTTTTGATCCGAACTTCGCCAAATATGGAATCCTGCGCAATTTTTTTCTGATTCAGTTTGCCAGATAATTCTTATTTCATTATTTTGAACAATATGTGCGGATATATGACACATGTCTACCGGTGTGGCAGTACTCCAACCCGCGAGTGTCGCCCAGAGCCACCAGGCAGCGTACGCTTTACGATTGGCGTTGAGTGGCTGACTATGAGCGGAACTGCAATTGTACCAGTCAATCCCCTCGGTGTGTGCATTTTGCCATTCAATCGCCCAATTGCCGCCCCCTGTATAGCCACAGGCATCAGTTACATTTTTATCGCCAAAATAAGTACCATCGGGATCATAACATTCAATATCGTAAAAATCATATAGCACTTTGTTGTTGGCAATGCAGTAGTTACGAATTTGTTGATTTCTGAGATGCAAATTACCGGATTCTCCAGAGCCATCTGCATGGCCGGTCATATAGACAAACGTGATATTGGGATAGTCTAATTCCAGTTGGGTCATTGGCGCCAGGTATGTATCAATCATCGACTGTTCAGTACGACTGGCAGCTTGACCGCACCATGACCATATAATGACATTCACATCAGGCTGGTTACTTCCCCGTCCTTCTTGATTTGGTTCTCCGAGATAATTACGAGTGTTATTGACCCAGTCCGGATAGTAGCCAACATCACCTCCCATAGCATAATCATGAAGGTCGAGCGCACCATTGGTACCGCCGTTATTCCAGGCAAAGATATTCGCAGGAAGCGAAAGCCCACGTCCACTGTTATTGGCAAAAGATACAAGACCTGTCATTCCGGTTGTAATTTGACTACCATGCGATGTGTGGCCATACGCAATGTGCAACGTTGCTTTGGCCTGATTAATTGCAGACTCTGGTATCTGCGTGATATCGGTGCATGCATGATCGATGATAGTTGCCTGGGCATAACTTTTAATATGCGTGTGAAACAGAAGAATCAGAAGGATTGCAAGTGCGCTGACGATGTGCTTGTTCAAAATGTTGGTTTTCATATATTACCCCCTGATGATTGCGGTCGGAACTGTACCAAACAATGACACACTTACATACAAATTTGTAATTCCGTTGTTTAATGGATCGCTTGATTAATTAATTCGCAAGAACACATCAGTATCTTAATTGTGTGTAATACAGACCAATTGTGTATAGATTTTAATTGCAATTAGAGATGAAATGAATTGTGGTAAAATGAATATGAATCGATTCGTCTCATATTCCTTTACAACATTCATACCACAAATTATAATTAACGGAAATGGATTAGATCAGAAAATACAGGTAGTGAAGGTCCTCTGCTGGGAATCGGGAGTTGATTGACAGGTGCCATGGAAGGCAGGCTACGCCAGAACAGGAATATTATATTTTCCGGAAATTAGTGACTGATAGACGAGCTTTGTGTTGGAAATCATATGTTCCAGGACGAAATGTTGATTTACATGATGATGAGCAGATCGCCCCATAGCCGTTGCCAGTTCCGGATTGCGGATTAGTTTTATCAGTGCATCCTGTAGTTGTGCGGCTTCACCAACAGGCACCAGCAGGCCTGTTATTCCATCACGAACACATTCACGAATGCCGGGCAGGTTTGAAGCGATGATCGGTTTGCCAACGGCCATGGCTTCGAGCATGACAAATGGAAATCCTTCTGCCAGGGAAGGCAAAACCACAATATCAACAGTCCTCAGAATGCCGGGTATATCATGACGCCGTCCCATAAATTCAACATAATCGGACAAACCGATTTCTTCAACCATGGCCTGCAGCGAAGTCATATCCGGCCCCGAGCCAATTAGCAGAAGTGAAAAATCACCAATCATCTTTGGAAAATCTTTTATCGCTTCCAGTAAAATGCGGTGCCCTTTTTGCCGATGCAAACGTCCGATGACAGCCATTACCGGATGACGATACTCGCCTCGGTTGCCGGGTGAATACCGTGATGTATCGACGGCATTATAAATGGGCGTGAGTTTTACTTCGGAGATGTACAACATTTTTTGGAGTTGTTTTGCATCGTACTTTGAAACAGTAATGATTCGATGAACCGTGGAAAATGCAGCTCGGATTGACCATGATGTGAACAATCGATGTGGCCAGAAACGATGATCAACTGGCGTAACTAACTGGAGTGTGAGTAAACGGATTGGAGTGTGTGCAAGCCAGGCAGCCAGGATGGTGACACGCGAACGTGCAGGACAGGGAAGAACGAAGTGAACAATTTGGGCTTGTTTTAGACGTTTTCGCCAACGATAAAAACCAACCAGATTTATTAGACAACGCAAGCGGTCACGTTCGACGGTGATGCCGTAACCTTCGAGTTGAACGACCCAGGGATCAATAGCGTGAATATTGGGACAAACAACAGTCACGTTGTAATCATTGACCATATGACGGGCAAGGTCGAGCACATACTTTTCAGTTCCGCCAATCGATTCTGTGTCAATGACATAAACCAACTTCGGGCGATTGTTTTCCATGAATAAACCCTTGACATTGGGTGGTCAGAATCATATATTACATGTATTCTTTTTCCAATACTTACGCTAACTTCATGATGTGTGAAATAGTTTCATTTATGGCAAACGACGCTGTGAGCAGCAGGTGAAAATAAAAAACTGAATGAGATTATCTTAGTTGTCGGTTTTATAAATTAGTTGGAACTAAACCGATTAAATAACGCGGAGGAGATGCATGCGACGCTTTTTTCTTATTCTTATTATGATTACAATCCCTTTCAGCCATGGACTGGCCCAACGACCGCTTGCCATGTCAGATTTTTATAGTATCAAGCAAGCTAACCATCCCCGATTATCACCGGACGAGAAGTGGATTGTTTATGTTATCAGTCAATATGATTCGGTTTATAACAGAACCAATTCCCACTTGTGGATTGTGGATACCAAATCGTTTCAGGCAAAACAACTGACGTTTGCCGGAACGCGTAACACATCACCCGAATGGCGAAAAGATAGCAAAACATTAACTTTTGTCTCTAATCGTAGTGGTGATGATCAAATCTGGATAATGAATATTGAAACCCTGGACGTCCGGCAAATCACTGATATGGAACAAGGTGCCTGGGCGCCGCATTGGTCGCCGGATGGTAGCAAAATCGTTTTTTTTGCGGATGCATTGTTTGTCGGACGAAATCCCGTCGGTTTGTACGATATTAAAATGTTTAGCCATCTGCGATATCGCTGGTGGTACGATGATAATCGTTACGATGCTGGCTGGCGTGCCCATATTTTTGTAATTGATGTTGTGAAAGATAGTATTGCGCAGTTAACCTCAGGAGATTATATTGTCGACGAATTTTGTATTTCCCCGGATGGTGCGTCAATCGCTTTTACTGCAAATCGGACGAAGGATCGCGAAAACAATATTGATACGGATATCTGGATGATGCCTGCCGCTGGCGGTGACATCGAAAAAGTATTTGAAAATACTGGTCCGGATTACACGCCCCAATTTTCCCCCGATGGCAAGCAATTGGCGTGGCGCTCATCGTTCCGCTATAATTATGAATCGGATAACTACGACGTGATGGTGAAAGAGCTTGAATCCGGCGAGGTGCGTAACCTTGCAGAAGATTTTGACCGCGTCGTTCGTGATTTAAAATGGGATCGGCGTAACAAGGATATATTATTAATTGCTGGCGATCGGGGAAATTATAATTTGTATGAGGCATCTGTCAAACGAAAACGTGTTAAACCGCTGATCGAATCGCCCCAGCGTATTCGTGACTGGGATTTATCTGCCAAAAATGAAACGGTCATTTTGGCGCGCGATATTCCGACCCGCCCCACAGAAATTTATATGACTGAACTAGGCTCGAAGAGCATGAAGCGAATTTCATACGCCAATGATGTGTTGCTGAAAGATGTTCAACTTCAGGATCCCATTCCTGTAACGTTCCCCGGTGATGGAAATACACCGATCAGCGGTTGGTATATTACACCGCCCAATTTCGATCCCCATCAAAAATATCCGATGGTTCTTTATATCCACGGCGGACCACAGGGGATGTTCAAAAATCAATTTGATTTTGATTTGCAGGTGACCGCAGCCCAGGGGTACGTGGTTTTTTACACCAATCCGCGGGGCAGTTTTGGCTATGGTCAGGAATTCACGGATGCGATTAATAAGGATTATGGTGGTGTCTGTTACCGGGACTTACTCTCCGGTGTGAATTACATGGTGGCGCAGGGTTTTGTTGATCCGGATCGGCTGGGAGTAACCGGGCTCTCTTTTGGCGGTTGGATGACAGCATGGATAATCGGCCATACGGACAAATTTAAAGCGGCCATTCCGATTGCGCCGTTTGTGAATATGCTCTCGTTTTATGGGACAACGGATGAACAATTTTTCCCCGAATGGGATTTTGGCGGCCAACCCTATAATCTGGATTCGCGGGCAGTGTACGAGAAAAACAGTCCGATAAATTTTGCCCAGAATTTTAAGACACCAACGCTAATTATTCATGGCGAGAAGGACTGGCGCTGTCCGATTTCCGAAGGGGAGCAATTATTTACGGCTCTCAAAAAAATGGGTGTTCCTGCTGTGTTGGCTCGCGTCCCGGATGAACCGCATGTTTTTGAGCTGCCGAACCATATTGAAGCTACCATCCGCATGAAACTGGATTGGTGGGATAAGTATTTGAGGTAGCGTAACTGTAATTTGAATTTATCTTTTACTTGTTAAATGATATTTAATGAAGGGAAGCAGGTTTTGTAAAAACCTCTGTCCCGAGTTAAGAAATGTTGAGCAAATTTTTCAGCATGTGCCCCGATGATAAAATCATTAAGGACTCTTCGAGGATATCTTAAACTAGCCCCACATGATGGACAGTTCAGTTTTACCTTATCTCCGTATTGGAAGCAAAAATTAGTGATTGAGCTTTTCAGATGTTGTTCCTTTTTAAAAACAGATTTATAGGTTCTCCATTTCTCACTAGCAGAGAATAAGGATTCAAGATCATTTTTTATGATATCAATATGTGTGTCTGATAAAAATGCAGACAACTTATCGGTTGATTTAAATTGTGACGCAAGCTCAGTATAAACTATTTCACAAATAATTAATTTACCGTTCGCTGATGCATGTTCTATTTTTTTTCAAAGACATAAAAAGATGATCTTGATTCGGAATAAGAATGTCTATAAAAATATTGGTCTCGACTGAAATTATCATTGACTATCATCCCGCAAATCCTGAATAATGTTATTTACATTTGAATGATTCGTAATTTTCAAATAACCAATATATTTCTGGAATGGAGAATTTTTTTTCCGGATAAATAGTTTTTCATCCTGAATTTCAAAAATTAACTCATCGCCAGTGTTGATATTCATCGCTTTTCTTACTTCCACTTGAATCGTTATATTTCCATTTTTCGCGACGATAGGCATTTTATGTACTCCCTCATTAGGTATTTTGAAGTTATAGCAACATTGAGAATATACTTACAATAATAAAAAGAGTCAATACTATTTAAGCCGACAAAGAGCGTCGGCTTAAAGCGATGATGAGCTGATGTTGACATAAGTAAATAAAACGAAACTGCGTTCACAT
>JAFGDW010000061.1 GCA_016931935.1 Candidatus Zhuqueibacterota bacterium
CACTACGTTTTTGCCGTTTGGCTCAGTTTTTAAACACAAAAACAATAACTTAGGGCAGATTGAGCACTGTCAACTGTCAAAGAAAAGTCAAACATTTATGCGTTAGATAATATATTGAATTTTGTATAAGATTACAATTAAAAAATATAGAAAATTCTTGCATTTTTAAACAAATAGTATTATATTGGTCGTATTTATAAAACCGAAATCGCTACATATATAGCGTGATTTGCTAGTCAATAACTTTGCATGGTATAACTTTCAAAATTATATTTGATTAACGTTTTGTATAAAGTATCCTTTCAATATAAGTTGGTTATGTTGATCCGCCGTGGCGGACTCTGTCAATGGTATGTCCGTACCCTGAGCTTGTCGAAGGGTATGCTCACCATCATTTATTGAATGGATACTGTAAAAATTATCGCTATTTCGCCTGACAACCAAAGCTTTAAAGAATGTTATACAAGAAACTTAATTGTTCCAAAAATGATAACAAGATCGACTTTGCGAAGGAGTCTGGATTTGGCAGCTGAAAACGAAGCTGTAAACGGGCAAGTTGAAAAACTGTATATTCAAGATACGTGGCGTGTTTTTAGGATTATTTCAGAATTTGTGGAGGGATTTGAAGAGCTTGCAGCATTGGGCAATTGTGTCACGATTTTTGGCTCAGCTCGAACCAAAGAAAGCAATCCCGAGTACCTGTTGGCTAGACAGATAGGCAAGGAATTAGTTAATGAAGGGTACGGAGTAATTACTGGAGGCGGCAGCGGAATAATGGAAGCTGCAAACCGGGGAGCGAAGGAAGCAGGGGGAACATCTGTCGGACTGAATATTAATCTGCCGTTCGAACAGAAGCCAAATCCTTATGCCGATATTCAAATTGAATTCCGATACTTCTTTGTGCGTAAAGTAATGTTTGTCAAATATGCCAAAGCATTTGTCATTCTGCCAGGTGGATTCGGTACACTTGATGAGTTATTTGAGTCAATTACACTTATCCAAACTTATAAAATCAGCAAATTCCCGGTAATTCTTGTTGGCAAAGAATACTGGAGCGGATTGTTTGATTGGATAAAAAGAACTATGCTTGATGGTGGTAAAATATCGGAAGACGATCTATTATTATTTTCAATTACGGATGATCCAAAATCAGTGGTAAGAACCATTGTTGATTTTTATAAATAGAAAATGAACCCAATTAAACCTTTGAAGGAGGTATGCATGAAACGGTTACTCTTTGTCGCGCTGGCGGTGCTTATGCTAACGAATTTAAGTTTTGCACAAGCGGAAATCGGATTGAACGCAGTTGGTGGCCATATCGGTTACATTATGCCTGAAGATCCGATTGATAATACAATTGGATTTGGAGCTGCTGCTGATTTAGGTACAATCCGGCCAGATATTCATTTGAAAGCTTTTCTGGATTATTGGGGAAAAACATATGACGCAGGTTATTATGAATGGACCTATTCAGAAATTATTGTAGGCGCAACTGCAAAATATTACTTTGCCAAACAGGGTGAATTTCTGCCCTATGCTGGTGGTGGTCTTGGCTTGGTCATTGGAAAATCAAGTGGGAAATACACCGGACCTCAGTACTCAGGATATACTTATGCAGATGATTCAAGTTCAGATACCAAACTTGGTTTTCATTTTTGCGCTGGCGCCGATTATCCGTTATCACCAACACTGACAGGTTTCGGCGAAATTAAATACACCATAAATGGTGCTGATTTTTTTGGAATTTATATCGGAGCCGTATATAAGTTGAAATAGATAAAATAATATTTTTGTCTTTTAAACGGCTTTGAATTTTCAAAGCCGTTTTTTGTTTATATTTGATAATTTTCCTTGCAATATTGTGATTAATCAGTTATATTTTTACATTTATCTAGAACAAAAACTGTTGTAGTGATAAATATTTTGGTTGCTAAACATAAACGATACTTCCAATTTCACTAAATATTGGAAGATTGGATATTATTATAAAAGCATGACAGAACAAAGTATTATAAATGATATTAGCAAGGGGAAGATCGCTCCGGTTTATTTATTGCATGGTGAAGAAAAATTCTCCCTGGATGAGGTAGCCGCAAAAATAATAGACGCATGTATTGATGAGTCTGTCAAGGATTTTAACTTTGATATATTTTATGGCAGTGAATCCGACAGTGGAAAAATTCTGGATGTGGCGAAATCTTATCCTATGATGGCTCAGCGCCGGACGGTTGTAGTTAAAGAAGCTAATAAGTTAGCCGCAGCTCATCTTGGTTATCTGGCTGCGTATGCTGAATCTCCGGTTAAAACAACATGTCTCATTCTTATTTTTCCTGTAAGCGGATCAAAGGGGAAAGCATTTGCAGCACTGAAAAAAAATGCGGTGGAATGTGAATTTAAACAATTGTATGATAGCCAGGTACCGGACTGGATTAATGAGTATGTGACACAGCTGGGAAGAGAAATTAATGCACAAGCAGTTTATTATCTGCATGGATTTGTCGGGAACTCCAAGCTGAACATCGTAAATGAATTAGAGAAAGTATTTCTCAATATCGGAGACAGAAAAAAAATTGAATTAAACGATGTTCAAGAGATTGTCGGATTTTCAAGAGGCTACAATGTTTTTCACCTTCAAGATGCCATTGGTGAGAAGAATCTTTCGAAAGCATTACTGATTATTGATGAACTGTTGGAGCACGGTGAAAATACGATGACAATTATAATTCGTTTGGCAAACCATTTTTCAAATCTGCTAAAATTAAATGAGTTGCTACGACAACGAAAATCGGACAAAGAAATTCAACAACTTACAGGTTTAAACTTCTATTTCTTAAAAAATATTAAGTCACAGGCAACGCGTTTCAACCGTCAAAAAATTATGCGGAATTTTCAGCTATTGGAAGAAGCTGATTACCAATTAAAAACGAGTGCACAACCAGTAAATCATGTTATGCAACTATTGGTGTACCAGCTCATACGGTAAATGTCAAAAAAGTTTTGGGAACTTTTAAAATCAAGTACGGTTAAAATGTTAAGGATTGATTGATGCCCCGCGATGACGAGAAAAACAGCAATCTACCATCGGATGAGGAGCTGATTGAGAGATTTCAAAATGGCGATGTTTATGCATTTGATTTAATCGTCAAACGATACAAAAATCAGCTTTTAAACTACATATACAGATTTTTAGGGAATTCTGAAGAAGCAGAAGATCTCGTCCAGGAGACTTTTCTGCGTGTTTATCGTAATCGAAATGCATACCAGAAAATAGCTAAGTTCTCAACATGGATATATACTATCGCTGGTAATTTGGCGAAAACTGAATTGAGAAAACGAAAACGTCGGAAATTTTTCTCTATTACAGACCTTGGTTATGACGATAAAGATTACGATATTTTAGATGAAGCTTTTAACCCTGAAAAATCGGTCGATAGTAATATAAAAGAAGAAATAATCCATAACGAAATACAATCTCTTTCGCCAAAATTTCGCGAAGTTATTTTGCTCCGTGATGTTCAGGAATTATCGTATGAAGAGATTAGTCAAATAGTCGATATTCCTTTAGGAACCGTAAAATCACGCGTAAATCGAGGACGATTGAAACTTCAAGAAAAATTGAAACATTTATTAAAAAGCTGATCACTTTTTTTGAATAGAAATGGAACTTTGAAAGGAGGCAATATGTATTCATATCGGATTTTACATAATACTTAACTTAACACAGGGGTCATGGATGAGCAACTGTAAACGCATCAAGGCAATTGTCTCAGAGTATATCGATGGGGAACTTACCCGTGAGCAACAAAAAATGGTTGAATCCCATTTAGCTGCGTGTAAATCGTGTGATGAAGTCATCGCAAACGTGAAGGCTCTTCGTCGTAACTTGCATGAATTAAAACGAGTTGAAACGTCTCCCGATTTTGAGACAATTTTGCGTACGCGGATTCGAATTGAATCAGGCGTATCACGGAGACGCTTACAAGAGTTATTTTGGACAGGTCCTGCACGCCTGCCAATGTATGGTATGGCTGCAGCGCTTATTGTAATTGCCTCTATTATGGTGTTCGACCAGATTAGGGATGCACGCGAACCTGCCCAACCAGATGCATACATAAATTATCAATGGTATGGTGGAACAAATCAACAATATACCACGACCCCGGTTATGCAACAATCCGATAATGTAATATATGTGCTTGATAGAATGTCTCCGGAGGATGTGCTAAACTCTCAGGCAATGAATACTGAAAGAATTGATTCGATTAAGGGAGTGAAGCTTGACAGTATAGCAAATACTCCTAAACCAAGAGTACTGCATGCAGCACAACGCACTTACTAATTATAGAGTATATTGGCTTACGGTAATGTATGAGTAAATGGATTGTATATGGATTCATTGCTGGTTTTTTAATGATGCATTCAGATCAAAACAGCTTTGCATCATCACCCTCAGTTTTAGAACAACTGCAGCAAGAAATTCAAGGAATCCTTAAAAATACCCGACTTGCTGTTGTAACGATTTCACTAAAATCATACCGGGCAGCAAAGCAATCAGAAAATGATGGTTTTTTGTCAATGTTCCGGGAAAAGCAAAATGATGATACTTATGTACTTCACCATATTTGTACGGGCATCATTTATAATAAAGATGGCTATGTCATCACTAAAAGCCGTTATGTGCACGATGCCGATGAGTTATTGGTGACATTAAACGATGGTTCACAAATTAAGCCAAAATTAATTGGTGTCGATCCGGCAAGTGGAATAGCAGTATTGCGTATCCAGGCAAATCTACTACATCCGGTACAAATCGGCACATTGGATCATGTTGAAGTTGGCAGTTGGATTACGGTTGTGGGCAATTCACTTGGTTTAGCATCTTCAGCAGCATTTGGAATTGTTGAAGAATTATATGATAAGCAGCTAATGGAAATTTCTGCAAATGTTCAGCCGGGGAATAATGGAAGCCCGGTGTTTGATATACACGGAAAGCTTGTCGGAATTATCATTGCACAGGCAGAGTCGCGGAAATCGATGATTCCCGGCTTCTGGGGACGTGGACTTGCTATTCCTATTGAACAAGTTGATGTCATTGTGCAACAGATTATTGATTCTACAGATGTTCAGCGTGCTTGGCTCGGAGTTCAGGTTGCAGAAGATACCTCGGGTACCCCTTGCCTGATCGTGACCAAAGTATTCAGCCAATCTCCTGCTGCAAAAGCGGGAGTTCGAATAGGGGACCAGGTGTTGATGTTTAATAATGCGAGAATTCGAACCCTTAATGAATTGGATCAACAAATAAATGTAACAAAACCCGGCACGATGGTGCCTATAATATTTACACGTGATGGGGCAAAGCTTAATACGATAATTACCGTCGGCAAACGCGATGCAAACTCAGTTACATTAGACATGGTATCAGGTGTGAATGCAGGGACTTCACTTAATGCGTTTAGCCAGGATCAAAAATTATCAATTCAGCAGGAAATTATTCGACTGGAACAGGAAATTCAGTATCTTAAATCTATAACACAATAATTAAAATTAATAGCCGGAAAATCGTCAATGTGGCAGCGTAAGCTATGAATTGATTTCCCGGTTTTGCTGTTTATGAGCAGATAAAATCTTAAAATCCTAAAAGATAGAAGGAGAAAAAACATGGCAAAAGATCAATCATTTGCAGCCAAGCTAGCACGCGGTGATGTATTTCACGATAAATGTAGCGTCTGCGGCGAAACAATAAGTATGGTAAAAGTTGTTGATACCGAGGATGGTGCGAAAGACAGCGTACGATTCAAAGAAGGCATGGTTGGTGTTTGTAAATGCAATGAAAAAGAAGTGTACGCATAGATGATAGCTGGACCGAGATGAAACTAAGCCTGATACTTGCAACTAATAATCGACACAAAGTAGACGAAATTAAGGATGTTCTCGCTGGTCTTGAAATTGATATCCATACATTGGATGAATTTCCCGAAATACCGGAAGTAATCGAAGACGGGGATACATTAGAAGCGAATGCCTTGAAAAAGGCTCGTGAAATTTATGCATCCACGGGCATATTAAGTCTTGCAGATGATACCGGGCTTGAGGTGGATTGCATCGGCGGGCAACCGGGAGTCTATTCAAGTCGTTTCTCTGGCGAAAATGCAACGTATGAATCAAATACTTCGAAGTTGCTAACTATGCTGAAAAATGTACCCTGGGACAAACGGTCAGCACAATTTCGATGTGTTATGGCGATAGTTGGGGAAGAAGTTGAACGAACTTTGGAAGGAGTTTGTCGAGGTTACATCTTGGAAGAAAACCGAGGGCGCGCAGGCTTTGGATATGATCCGATATTTTATGTGCCAGAATATAACCAAACGTTTGCAGAAATGCCTCTGTCGCTTAAAAACCTAATTAGCCACAGAGGCATTGCATTGCAGAAAGTAAAACAATTTTTTCAAAATACTACTTGATTTTTTAACAGAAATGCCTTATATTGTGCATTCTAAAAATAGACGGGGCGTAGCGCAGTCCGGTTAGCGCGCCTGCCTTGGGAGCAGGAGGCCCCCAGTTCAAATCTGGGCGCCCCGACAGAACAAATTTGAAGCCAAATGAATATATTTCATTTGGCTTTTTGTTTGAATGGGGATCTGGATAATTGCGCCATAATCAATTCCGCAAATAATGCTTGACATTATCGTTAACATTCTGTATTATTTTACATGAAGTCAGCTTGTTTGGTCATTCATAAAGCAATCAGAGAAAAAATGCAAACATCCAAAATATCAGATATGGAAAAACAATTGCATGACTTTAAAGGTAAAAAATTCCTGATTGGCCTAATTTTATTCTTCACCAATTTTATTGTGGGTAAACTCGCTATTCTAATTTTGCCTCTTAGTGTTGCAATTGCAATTTTAGTATATTTATGTAGTTGGTTGATGTTATTCATTGGTCTCTCATTATGCGGAAGGCAAGGACTCGCGTTTGCTCGCGTATGCTATTACGATTTCAGGCAACGTGTAATGCAAAACACCGTCAGAAATATCAATTCGATTAAAAAGAGAAAACGAAATATAAATGACATGTGATTATTGCTAATGTAACAAGGGTGTTGTGAAATTATAGGAAATAATGCAATAGTTGGATTCCAAATCATTTTAGTTTAGACTTTTTCACACATCCTTTCTCTTGGAAGCAAGGTTAACAGCAGCTTTAAATGCCCTATCTTGTCGATCATGTACTTTAGCTCAATGATTATTTGAAAATGTATCTTTTATCGATTCATTTTTCTTCGTTCACCTTTGAAATTCTGCCCGAATTTCCATCCCTTTTGATTAAACTTACACGATTGTTGAAACTGCAAATCAAGCCAATTAATGGCATCTGCATAATAGTTTTGTACTGACAAACTACAAAATATTCATGATCTGTTATTTATAAATGTAGGAGGATTTAGTTTGTTTACAGAAGACGAAATATCATTTCTCCACAAACAAATATTGCAAGAACTTCGCGCCGCGGGTTTTGAAGCTTATTGTACTGCTGATAATAAAATCCAGTGCATTACTGATGCAACTAACAAGTTAACGCAAATTAGAAAAATTGTGGGAGATCAGCCTACAACTACTCATGTTGCAAATGGGAAAATTTATCTTAGAGTCTTGTAACGAATAGGCTGAGAATTCTATCCCGTGCCATGTCTAAGGGAACTGTAAACCATGGAACATCAGGAGATCGATGATCGCTATTCAGTCACATTTATATAATTAGAATAAAGTCAATCGGCTGAGCTTCAACAAACGTAACTTTTCGGGCAGGGCATAGATCAAACCGTTGGCTGAGCTTGCCGTCTCGCACCGGCGTGCTTGCGGCACGAACGGTGTCGAAGCCGACAAACAGGCAATATAGCGTGGAAGTGTTGCTCCGCCTTAGGCGGACTCAGGCAGCGTCCTACTGAATAGTTACCAACAACCAAGTCCCTCAAACATCCCAGTCGAAACATGCATTACTATGTCACCACTTTAATAAGCCCCAATACTCATTTTAACGTTGAGCTATGGTTGCAAATATACGGAGTACCGTTAGAACGTCACCAAATAGCGATTAATTTCTGATCAGAGATGAATAAGTCATTTCCCACCCCCTTTCACTTTCTCAACAATTTATGCAATGTGAGGTAACATAAAGTAATATATCGGTCTTGTGCGTAACAAAATCGTATCGTTTATGACGTTGATTTAATTTGCATAGTAGTTTAAAAATTGTATATTGCATAATGTATATTTTTAGTAGTAATAATTTAGTTATGTTTTTATATCCATTCTTGTTGTAACAGATTTCAAATTGGAATTCTCATCCATTATACTTTACTTTTCCTATCCTCTCAAAAAGTCGGGTAACAATAAGTACCCGACTTTTTTATTGTTCATCGGGCATAGTGCACAATAAAAAAACCAGACTATTAAAGCCTGGTTTTTCCACACCCTCCTTAAGTGACTAAAAAGCCACCCCTCACATGAGATTTAAATCCGTTAAGTCCATTCAGAAATCATATCTCGTTCCTGGTCCGTTATGTTTTGCATGAAAATGTTTTCTCCATTCTCCATTTGCGATCCTGGCCGTGTCCAAGAATGGAAACAGCAGCTTTGTTTGCTTACCCACTGTCCGGTTGGATCGACATGCAACTCCCCGGATTTTACCATTTGAATAATGGTTCGCTTACTTACTTTTAACAATTGTTGAGCTTCTTTCAGCGTTAGCATCTCATCAGTCAGTATTTGTCTCATCACAAGCTCCATAGGAATCTGAACCTTAACATTATGTAGGCCATGCATATTGCAAATGTCGTACCCAAAACAGAGTATTAAGATGAAATTACTGTAATGGACTAATTTTACTGTTTACTTGAGATTGGCTGTGAGTATGATTCTTTGGATAAATTTGCCTCTGATGAAGAACCGGGCAACTTTTTCCCATTAAGGCAAAAAGTGCCTGTTTTTCAATACATTATACTTTCGGACACCGTGATGGATAAATTCAGAATTCGATCTACAATTCCGATGCTTTTATAGTGTACAGCATGTGCGAATTTCGAAAAAAAATAAGGAAAAAATCATTGTGGTTATCGGAAAAAAATTGTATATTTCAAAATTCAAAATACACATTCTAACGGCTTCAGTCTTAATAATATCAGTGTGTATAAAATCCATCCCAATTAAATAAAACAACACTCAAAAAAAATCACCGGTGACAAATTATTCAATTAATAAAAAAAATGGAATTTCCGAATAAAAGAGAAAGAGAAGCTGATCCATTTATACCGACGATAGGAAGGATAATTAGAACATGAATGATTGTCTTTTTTGCAAGATAAGCAGAGACGAAATACCAGCGAATAAAGTGTTTGAAAATGAAAATATTCTGGCGTTTCGTGATATTCAACCTCAGGCACCTACACACATTTTAATCATTCCACGTCAGCATATTGCAACAACAAATGACCTAACGACAGACAACCAAAATCTTATTGCGGAAATGTTGCTTGTCGCTAAGGATTTGGCTCAATCCGAAGGGCTGAGTGAAAACGGCTACCGTTTGGTTTTCAATTGTAATAAAGATGGCGGCCAGGCGGTTTATCACATTCACTTGCACTTATTAGGAGGACGAAAAATGAGTTGGCCTCCTGGTTGATGAATACCTGCGCCAATATTTTTGATTTTATTCCCCGTATGCAAAATAATATTCAATAAACCAGTAGCTAATGGCATTTGTATTTCATTAATAATTTTTCTTTATATTTTATTTGGTGAATCACACTACAAAATTGAAGGAATGTTTTCTAAATAATTAAAGTTAATGAAGTATGCTTTCTATCACGAATGCTGGTTATTTAGATTAAAATGAGCTTGAAGGCAATGAAGCTACTGCTTCAGAATTGCATTTTAAAATATTCAGATAATTACAAAACGATTTACTACAATCCTGAGTGAATCCCTGTCACATAGATTTGAAATTGGAAACGAATGTGAGTTGTAAATATGAGTGTAAAAGCGATTGGTCATGAAGAAACTGTCGTAATTCTTGATTTTGGTTCACAATATACGCAACTTATAGCCCGTCGCGTTCGCGAACAGGGTGTGTATTCAATCATAAAACCATTTGATCTTCCTCTGGATGAATTAAAACAATTGGAGCCGAAAGGCATCATTTTCTCCGGAGGTCCCTCTTCAGTTTATGCCGACGATGTCCCTCGGTTAACCCGCAATACACTGGATTTGGATATCCCGATTCTTGGAATTTGTTACGGATTACAACTTATTACCTATTTATTAAATGGCTCGGTCATCCGGGCGAACCATCGCGAATATGGGCATGCTCAACTGACGATATCGAGTGATGATTCATTTTTTAAAGGTATTCATTCACCCACCCGCGTATGGATGAGTCACGGCGACAAAGTTGAAAAACTTCCGGCTGACTTTACCGTACTTGCTCAAACAAAAAATTCTCCGTATGCAGCGGTTCGGCATAACTCCCGGCCTATTTATGGGCTGCAATTCCATCCTGAAGTAATGCACACCGATGAAGGGGCGAACATTCTCCGTAATTTCCTTTATAATATTTGTGGCTGTCAGGGATTATGGACTGCCAGTTCTTTCGTTCAAAGCGCAGTCGCTGCTATTCGTGAACAGGCGAAAGATGAGAAAGTAATTTGTGGACTGTCGGGTGGCGTCGATTCTTCGGTAGCTGCGGCGCTTGTTCATAAAGCAATCGGGAATCAATTAACATGTGTATTTGTCGATAATGGTGTGCTCAGGGCGCATGAAGGTGAAGAAGTCGAACGACTTTTTAAAGATCATTTTCATATAAACTTTGAACATGTCAATGCAAGCGCTCGATTTCTTGAAAAGCTTGCAGGTGTGATTGATCCTGAACGCAAACGAAAAATTATTGGTGAAGAATTTATACGAGTGTTTGAAGAAGCTGCCAATCAGATTGGCGACGCGAAATTTCTTGTTCAGGGAACACTTTATCCCGATGTTATCGAAAGCGTTTCTGTAAAAGGCCCTTCGGCTGTAATAAAAACCCACCACAATGTTGGGGGATTGCCTGAAAAAATGAATCTCGATTTAATAGAACCATTGCGGGAGCTTTTTAAGGATGAAGTTCGACAAGTCGGTCGGGAACTTGGATTACCAGAGCACCTTATTGGCCGACATCCGTTTCCTGGTCCCGGATTAGCTGTTCGTATCCTGGGTGATGTGACTCATGATAAACTCACTGTTCTGCGTCAGGCTGATGAAATTTATATTCAGGAGTTAAGAAACGCAGACTGGTACAACAAAACCTGGCAAGCATTTGCAGTATTATTGCCGGTTCAAACAGTTGGCGTTATGGGCGATGAACGCACGTACGAGAATGTGATTGCCCTTCGAGCTGTAACAAGTGAAGATGCTATGACCGCGGATTGGGCACGCTTGCCTTATGATATTATGGCGCATGTGGCAAACCGTATCATTAATGAAGTGAATGGTATTAATCGCGTGGTCTACGATATTAGCTCAAAACCACCAAGTACTATTGAATGGGAATAATTCGGGAGACATGTTCTATCCACAAATTATTATTTTGCTTGGAACACGAGCGATCGAGATACAGTCTAATATGATGTAATTACGAAATTTTTGCTTGCATTTTAGATGATGCATCACTACTTTACAAGTTCACTATAATCATCAATCAAAGATGAGGAATTACTATGTGTGGAATAGTCGGATATATTGGGTGTCGTGAAGCGGTACCGATTCTTATTGACGGATTAAAACGATTAGAATATCGTGGATATGATTCTGCAGGAATTGCAACGATTAGGGATAATGAACTGAAAATTAAAAAAAAAGCCGGAAAGATATCTCAACTGGAACAACTATTTTCCAGCGATTTTAACGATGATACAATCGGGATTGGACATACCCGCTGGGCGACACATGGTGAACCCAATTCCGTAAATGCGCATCCACACCTGGACGGCTCGGGGAAGATTTCTATAATTCATAATGGAATTATCGAAAACTATTATACTCTGAAAAAAGAGTTAATAGAAAAGGGACATGTATTTCGCTCTGAAACGGATACGGAAGTATTAGCACATCTGATTCAGGAATTTTATAATGCAAATGGCAACGATTTTGAAAAGGCTGTCCGTTTTGCTTTGACCCAGGTAGAAGGCACTTATGGACTCGGAGTTTTGTGCAGCGATCATCCCGATGTACTGATCGGAGCTAGACGGGGGAGTCCTTTGGTTGTTGGTTATGGAGAAGGTGAAAATTTCCTTGCATCAGATGTTTGCGCCGTAGTGAATCATACAAAAAAAGTGACCTACCTTGAAGATAATGAAATCGCTATTCTCGAGCGCGATAATGTTACCATAAAAACCACAGAAGATCAACTTGTTGAAAAACACGTCGAAAAAATCGCGTTTGATATTGAGAAAATTGAAAAAGGTGGTCATGCGCATTTCATGCTCAAAGAAATTATGGAGCAACCGCAAACTATTTTTGATACAATGCGCGGAAGGTTGTTGCTGGAAGAAGGCACGGCAAAGCTTGGTGGAATTCAACACGATCTTGAATCGCTACTTTACGCCCGTCGAGTGTTGTTGACTGCTTGTGGTACGTCGTGGCATGCTGCGCTAATCGGCGAATATATGCTCGAAGAATATGTACGGGTTCCTGTGGAAGTGGAATATGCATCAGAATTTCGTTACCGCGATCCGATTTTGGATCGTGATACGGTCGTAATTGCGATCAGTCAATCCGGCGAGACGGCGGATACATTAGCAGCAATTCGTGAAGGCAAGCAGAAACGGGCAAAAGTGTTGGGGATATGCAACGTTGTCGGTTCGTCGATTGCCCGGGAGACTGACGCCGGCGTTTATCTGCATGCCGGCCCTGAAATTGGTGTTGCTTCAACAAAAGCATTTACATCGCAGGTAATGGTATTGTCGTTAATGACATTGCTTTTGGGCAGAATGACATCGATGTCCAGCAGTAAAGGTCGTGAAATTGCCCAGGAAATGGCCTCGCTTCCCCAAAAAGTTGAGAAAATATTAAGTCATGCTGAGGAAATAAAGAAAATTGCCGTTCAATATGCACATTCTCAAAATTTTCTTTATTTGGGGCGTGGTTATAATTTCCCGGTGGCGTTAGAAGGCGCGCTGAAATTGAAAGAAATATCCTATATCCACGCTGAAGGCTATCCGGCTGCGGAAATGAAACATGGCCCAATTGCATTAATCGATAATAACATGCCCGTCGTCTTCATTGCAACGAAGGATTCGACTTATGATAAAATTCTGAGTAATATTGAAGAAGTAAAAGCACGTCAGGGGCGTGTTATCGCCATTGCAACTGAAGGGGATACAGAAATAAGCAAGCAGGTGGATCATGTTATTTATGTCCCGCAATCGTACGAGATGCTTATGCCGATCCTGACTATTATTCCGTTGCAATTACTTGCCTACTATATTGCTGTCGAACGGGGCTGCGATGTGGATCAACCGCGAAATCTGGCAAAAAGTGTAACTGTCGAGTAATCTGTTAATTGATAAATCAAATATACATGGTTGAAAAAAGATGAAAACATACCGAATTTTAGCCTTTATTTTGGGATTGTTCCTGAGTATTTCTGTGTATGCACAAAAATCGTTTGATGGCAATGTTACTTATATTCCTGAAGTTGAAACACTGTTCGATCAAGGAGTCAGTGCGTACCAGACCGGTAATTATGAACGCGCCAGAGATGTCTTTGCTCGTCTGTTAAACGAATATCCTGAGCATCAGCGTATTACCGCTACGTATCTGATGCTTGGAAAATCCTATTTTAAATTGGAAAAATACGGTTCGGCAATAACGGATCTCGAGAAATTAATCACCAATTTCCCTAAAAGTAGTTATGTCGATGATGCCCATTTCACGCTTGGGTACTGCTATTACCAACAGGAAATGTATATTGATGCTGTAAAAGAGTTCTTATGGGTTGCCGACTATGCCAAAAATAAAACATTACAGGAAAAAGGGCGTGGGTATGCTTTTCGGATGCTGGATAACCATTTTGAACTTAGCGAACTTGAGCAGTTACAAGATGAAGTTACCGGAAAAATGGGAAGCGCCATCGTCACGTTAATGCTTGCTCGGCAATGGGATAAATTAGGGAATGAATCCCGTGCTGTTTCACTTATCGAAGAATATATGCGGATGCATCCGGATCATAAGTACAAGGATTTACTCAATAAATATCTGGAAAAAACCCGAAGTGATCAACGAAGTGGTGAAATTAAAATTGGTGTTCTCTTACCTCTATCCAGTGAATACAAGGATGAAGCACAACGAATTTTGAATGGTATCAAGTTTGCGGTTCATCAATACAACCAGAAGTCAAAAGCGGATATTCGATTGATCATAAAAGACACTCAGGGTAGTATAATGACGTGCATTAAAGCTGCACGCGATTTAGCGTTGGACGAACGGGTTATTGGTATTATTGGTGAATTGGAAAGTGAAAAAACTGCAAGCATTGCCCCGATTGCTGAATATAATCGAATTCCGTTAATTGCTCCGGTTGCTTCGGATAATGGACTGGCCGCGTTGAGTGAATTCCTTTTTCAAATAAACGGTGACCTTGAACAGCGAGGGGCGCTCATAGCGAAATATGCTACTTTAAATGATATGTATTTTGATATGTCGCTCAATCAATCCGTTGAAAGTTTGATGCAATCGATTCGTCGCGATACATCCATAACGGACAGTATGGTTTACCGTAATAAAACTTTCGCTACTTTAGCGCCCGCCGATAATTATGGAAAAGAAATTACAGATTCATTTACTTCGATGGTGGATCGTTTGGGAGGAGAAATAGTCGCTCAAAAGTGGTATTATGAAAACACTCAGGATTTGGCCAGACAATATAAAAGCTTGCGCGACATTGGTTTTGCCCGTACAAATAAAGATTCGATTATCGAAGCCATGACTGCGGATATGACCGAATATCAAAAAGCACGTTTTGATGAAGACAAAATTCCAATTACCACAATCGATGCGATTTTTATGCCGATTTATACAGAGGAATTAAAATATGTCATTCCTCAATTCGCCTATGCCAATATAAAAGCTACTTTGTTTGGCGGTCAATATTGGTACAACATGGATGAATTACGAAATAGAAATGTTGTTGCTCATGTTGAAAACCTGGTATTTGAATGTGATTATTTTCTTGAAAGCTATGATGCCACGTTTCTTAAATTCCGTAACGATTTCCGTAAGGTAATGAATACAAGCCCGGGAGCAATGGAATGTTATGGTTTTGATGCAACATTGGTGTTGCTGGATGCAATTGATCACGATAATTTAACGCGTGACGCAGTCAGGGATTATTTAAACGATATGGAGAATTTTGAAGGGATACGTGGTCCGATAACATTTAAAAATAATCGTCGTGTGAATACAGGGCAACGAATTTTGATGTTTACAAAGAATCGCTTTGAATTAATACATTAATATTAATGATCAGTTGAAAAGTACTTATGACTGTCGGTTGAAGAGTAATTACGGTTCGACGGAGTCTATCCTGAGTTTATCGAAGGGCTCATCGTAAAGAATGCGCTTCAGTCTGAGCGGAGTTGAAGGCGTTTTCCTCAACTGGTCATTCATATCATTAAATATAAGTGTATCTTTCTAAAATTGACCAGCTTTAAATTAGAAGGCTGGTTTTTTTATTTCACCAAATTATTAATAAAAATGAAAAGTGGGCGCTAATCGACGCCCACTTTTCAATTTAATTCGAATACTATTTAAAATTTGCATAAAGCACTACTATCTTCGTTCACGTTCTTTTTGTCGCTTTTCAACGACTTCTTCGGCAATGGAGAACGGAACTGCTTCGTAGTGTTCAAAGTGCATGGATGCTGCAGCACGTCCGGAAGAAATATTCCGAAGTTCGGTCGTATAGCCAAACGTCTCCGCCAATGGAACTTCTGCCTTCACGAAGCGAGTGCCATTTTTCATATCAATTCTTAAAATTTTACCGCGTTTGGAACCAATAGTCTGAGTCACAGGTCCCAGATAGTCTTCCGGTGTAGTTATTTCAGCAGACATAATCGGCTCCAACAGTTCCGGAGATGCCTTTTTAAACGCAGCTTTAAAGCATATACTACCGGCAGTCCGGAATGCCATTTCCGAAGAATCCACAGGATGAAAAGAACCATCAGTCAAAGTCACTCGGACATTTACTACAGGAAATCCGGCATATGGGCCTTTTTCCATAGCATCAAGCACGCCTTTTTCGATGGAAGGAATATATTCTTTCGGGATAATACCACCTACTGTTTTATTAATGAATTCGAATCCTTTACCGGGAGGTAGTGGCTCAAGTTCGAGCACAACATGGGCATACTGACCGTGTCCACCGGACTGTTTTACGAATTTCGTATTTTCAGTTACCGTACGCATTATAGTTTCGCGATAGGCTACCTGAGGACTACCGGTTTCAGGTTTGACATTAAATTCGCGTTTTAACCGGTCTAAAATAATCTCCAGGTGCAACTCACCCATGCCCGAAATTATTGTCTCTTTTGTTTCTTCATCTGTACGTACGACAAAGGTTGGATCTTCGGCAGCTAATTTCGCAAGGCTCAAACTTAGTTTCTCTTGATCTGCCCGACTTTCCGGTTTCACAGAAACAGCGACAACGGGAGCAGGAAATTCGATCGTCTCAAGAATAATCGGTTGTTCCTGATTACAGATTGTATCACCCGTCATTGTATCAGCTAATCCGATGACAACTCCGATCTCGCCACAGTAGATCACATCCTTATCAACAATTTTATTGGCGTGCATCTGAAAAATGCGCCCCACACGTTGTTTTTTATCGCGAGTGGAATTATACACATATGAACCTGCTTCCACCTTGCCGGAATATACGCGGATAAACGTCATTTTTCCCATGTGTTTATCTGTCTGAATTTTGAAAGCCAATGCTGAAAATGGCTCAGCGGTAGATGGTTCGCGTTCAATTTCCGCAGCTTCATCGTTCACTTTCACACCAATAACCGGCGGTCTATCAGCAGGGGATGGAAGATAATCCACAACAGCGTTAATCAACGGTTTAATACCTTTATTTTTATAGGCCGAGCCACATAATACAGGTATAATGTCACAACGTATAGTAGCAGCCCGTAAGGCATCAATTATTTCTTTGGAATTTGGAGTTTCTTCGGCGATAAACTTTTCGAGTAACATTTCATCTTGTTCGGAAACACGTTCAATAAGAAAACGACGATACTCTTCCGCTTTCGTCATTAATGCCGCAGGAATATCAGTTTCACGATGCGGCGTTCCCTTTTCATGATCACTATAATAATGTGCCCGCATTTCAATCAAATCCACATAACCATGGAACTCATCTTCTGCGCCAATGGGTAGCATAACTGGAACTGCATTTGCTCCGAGCATTTGTTGGATATCAGTAACGACTGAATAGAAATCAGCACCGAAGCGATCCATTTTATTTATATATGCAATTTTAGGGACATTGTACTTTTCAGATTGACGCCACACAGTTTCAGATTGCGGCTGAACGCCACCAACAGCGCAAAATAAGGCAATTGCACCATCTAACACACGGAGACTTCGCTCTACCTCTGCCGTAAAATCGACGTGTCCAGGTGTATCAATAATGTTAATTTGATGCTTGCGCCACTCAATTGTAGTGGCTGCGGATGTAATTGTAATGCCGCGTTCTTTCTCCTGTTCCATCCAATCCATTGTTGATGCACCATCATGCACTTCACCAATTCGATGAATCTTGCCTGCATAAAATAATATTCGTTCGGTTGCTGTGGTCTTACCAGCATCTATATGCGCCATAATTCCAACGTTTCGTACTCTCATTAACTCTTGTTTACCCATAAAACTACAACGACTCCTTTCAATTGTAAAATATGAAAATGATAATTCAGCTTATCCGTATTTATAAAATCCCTAAAGATAAGGTTATTATATTTAAAAGTCAATAATATTTTGAAAATATTTAAAAAAATATTATAGTCGAAACTTGTGTAAGGCATGATACTCTGAATTCGTAGGAACAAGCAAACCATGTGCATACAAATTAATAACAGATTTAATTATTTAATATTACAGGTACGTTACATAGCTTTCCTGAATTAATGATAATGATTAATGCATGGATATAACTGTTGTCGCAGAAGAAGTTCGTGATTTAGCGATGAAATATGCGGAAGCAGCAAAATTAACAACAGATTTAATTCAGGAATCAGTTGAAAATACAACGAATGGAGTTGCACTTAATAAAGATGTTTTTACCATCCTGAACGAAATTGAAAATCATACCAATAACGTGAATGATGTTATGGATGTGATTGAGTCAGCATCAAAAAATCAATTAGATGGGATATTGCAGGTTGATAAAATGCAGGTAGTATAAAACAGCTAATAGACAAAGCGCTGAATAATGTCAATGAATCTGTCGACAATGCGAATTCGTTGGAAACGATTACGCGTGATAACTATGATGGTTAATAAATTCAAACTATCCCAAGTACCTGTATTCGATCAGAAGGTAGAAAGTCAAAAGGTCAATTAATTTGGATCCGCATTCGATTTTCCTGAGAAACTAATTGTCAATCCGCATTTTGGCGCAATTAATGAATACACTGAATATCAATCTTTTGGAATTGTAAAAAAAAATCCCGCAAATAGAATGTATTTGCGGGATTTTTTTTGATAAATTTTGATCTTCGTATTAGAATAAAATAGAAGCCCATTGTTGTGACCAGTTTAATAATGGTGTCGGTAGTATTCCGAGCAATATAATTAGTAATGCAGATGCAGCCATCGCGACCCAAACAGGAAATTGATGTGAGGATTCAATCGTTTTGTCAGTATCAGGTTCTTTCATATACATGACGACTAAAACATTAATGTAGAAATATAGAGCAACAAAGCTGAATAATAGCGCGATAACCGCAGTGATGTACATATGGGCATTGATCAGTTGCATAAAAATTTGAATTTTTCCAACAAATCCAACTGCCGGAGGAATACCAGCCAACGAAAACATCGCGATCGTCATCATCGCGGCGGCGCCTGGGAATTTTCGTGCAACTCCTTTCAAATCATCGAGTGTTTCACAGTAGTGATTTTGGCGGGTCAGATAGATCAATACGCCAAATGCCAGCATGTTCATGGCAACATATCCTATACCGTAAAACAAAACGGCTTTAGCAGCATCGACAGTGTGTGTCATTGGTGCGATAGCCAATGCCATATAACCGGCATGGGCAATCGATGAGTAGGCCAGCATTCGCTTCACATTTGTTTGCACGATGGCAACTGAATTACCATACATCACGGTAATAAGCGCGAAGAAACCCAACATACCAACCAGGATCGAATCAAATCCACCAAAACTGGTACTGCCAGCAAATATTTTCAGGATCACTGCAAAAGCGGAAAGTTTAACAGCCACACTCATAAACGCTGTGATTGGAGTTGCAGCGCCTTCGTAAACATCGGGTGTCCATGCATGAAAGGGGACAAGTGATACTTTAAACGCCAGGCCGATGAACAGAAAAATCAGTCCTAACGCACCGAATAGCGCTTGTGGGGTGGCAAGTTCTATTGTAGGAAATGAAAGACTTGTTAGAACGTCGGAAATGACCAGACTTCCGGTGGCTCCGTACAAAAACGATATGCCTAAAAGTAAAAATCCGGATGAAAATCCACCCAGTAATAGATATTTTATCGCTGATTCATCGGATCGTGGATTGTAGCGTTTTAACCCAACCATTGCGTAAATGGGGATGGACATCATTTCCAATGCTAAAAATAGCATGATAAAATTTTCAGCCGCGATTAGTGTGAGTGCACCCAGCAGTGAGAAGCAGAGCAACAAATAATAATCAATACCCGGAATCGATTCAATTGATGTGTAACGGATGGATAATAGCAGCGTGAGTATACCTGCGATCAGAATAACGAGTTTTCCTATGAGTAAACCACCACCAGCTTTCAATGAATTGTGCAGCAATATCGCTGGCTCACCGCCGGTTAACTTGTTCGTATAAATAAATAACGCCGCGACAATCACAAAACCAATGCCTGTCAACCAGCCGGCTTGACGGTTTCGGTATTCCAGTTCTGAAAGCTGTGTTGTACCGTTGAATAATTGGTACAGGGGTTTGCGAAAAGCATCCGCCAATGTAAGAACAACGATTAAAGCGGCAAGCCCCAACTCGCCAAGCAGAAACGCAGGATCGAAAAATAACTCACTCATATATGTGTCCAAGGTTTATTTTAGATTTAATTCATTATTAGTAGGTGAAATATGAAACTTCAAACATGAAACGAATATTAGGATAACGGAAAACGGATAAGGGAGAATGGAAAAATCAGTCTTCGTTTTCCCTTCTCCAATTTAGTGATGCGCTTCCGCTTCAGGTTCATGAAGTTCAGTCTCTGCCGGCGTTTCCGCATGTTCAATCTTTGGATCAATTTTGTACTGCTTTAAAACGTCCGGTTGATATTCGGCGATATAATGTGTAACCGAAGCTTCCATTTTATTTAAACATCCTTGCGGTGCGACACCAATATAGAAAACAGCGATGATGAATGGTACAAGCACAATCATTTCCCGCAAGCTCAGGTCTTTCAACGCCTTGTTCTTCTCATTTTCTAATGGACCAAAGAAAACCCGCTGTACCATCCAGAGCATGTAAAAAGCACCGAGAATTACGCCTGTGGAAGCTAACACCATTAATACCAATCGGAAAATTGAAGCCTGAGCGACGAAATATGCCCACGCGCCTTTGAATGTGCCAAGCAAAATAAGAAATTCACCAACAAATCCGTTTGTACCCGGTAATGCCACCGATGATAGTGTGATAATCATAAAAGCTACCGAAAATACCGGCAAGCGATACGCCAGGCCACCAAAATCGGCAATTTCTCGAGTGTGACGGCGTTCATAAATCATACCCACTAGAAGGAATAATGCGCCAGTCGAGATACCGTGGTTAACCATTTGCAATATCGCTCCCTGAATTGCCTCCGGAGTTAAAGCAAACATGCCAAGCATTACATATCCCAAATGGCTAATGGAAGAGTATGCGACCAGTTTTTTCAGATCAGATTGCGCCAAGGCCAGGCAAGCACCATACACGATTCCAATTACGGCAAGCAGTTGCAGAATTGGAGCCGCTTGCACAGCAGCTTGCGGGAACATCGGGATTGCCAGTCTCACAAAACCATATCCACCCATTTTCAATAATACACCGGCTAATATAACGGAACCGGCAGTGGGCGCTTCCACATGGGCATCCGGCAGCCAGGTATGGAACGGAAACATCGGCACTTTAATTGCGAAGGCTAACGCAAACGCTGCGAACAACCAAAGCTGTGGCTGAATCGGCAAATTTAACTTGGTGAGCTCTGAAAATGTAAATGTAAAAGCACCTAATTGCTGTTTTGCCATCAAGGCCAAATATATAATACCGACCAGCATCATCAATGAGCCAATAACTGTAAATAGCACAAATTTAACAGTTGCATAAATCCGGCGTGGGCCTCCCCAGATACCGATCAGGAAAAACATCGGAATCAGCATCAGTTCCCAGAAAATATAGAAGATAAACAAGTTAAGGGCAACCAAAGCTCCGAGCATTGTGAACTCGAGCAGCAACAACCAGATGTAATAATCTTTTTTACGCTTTTGAATATATTTGAATGAGCCTAATATTGCGAATGGCATCATCAGCGTTGTCAGCAGAATGATGAGTATTGAAATGCCATCGACGCCAACATGATAATCGAGACCGAATTCAGGAATCCAGGTGATTTTTTCGACGAACTGGTAAGCAGCGGTTCCATTTTCAAATCCGGTCAGCAAAGGTATCGAGACAATCATCGCCAGTACACTGATAATGAGCGCTATCCAGCCAAACATCGATGCGCCCTCACCATCCTTCAGGTTTCGTCCCGGTATAAACATCATTAATCCTGCTCCCGCAAGCGGTATGAGCAGTGTCCATGAAATTAAGCCCATGAATAAGACTCCGTTGTTTTATCGATTCTTCATTCGAAATGAATGAAGCAATTTTTCATTCGACAATAAAATGAATAGTAATTCGTGTGTGTATACTGCGTGCGCCTGATCGTTAAAAAGTGCATTAATTAAAATATTATCCAAATAAACGCTACTGCCAACGCAGCGCCCACAATCATATAAAATCCATACGATTGAATATTACCGGTTTGCAGTTTGGAAAACATCATGGCAACGCGTCCCCAACTGCTGGCTGATCCGTTAGCCACGCCATCAATCAAACGTTTATCCGTAATATTTAAAAAGACATTTGTTGATAGCGATTTGAGCGGATTGACGACAATTTTCATGTACAATTCATCAATCCAATATTTGTTGTAAAGCAGTTTCGAAATACCTTTGTAAGTTGCCGGATCAGGCAATTGGCCTTTGATTGCAGCATACTTTCGCTTTGCAAAGAACCAGCCGGCAATCGCAATAGCAACAGATAATCCCATTAACCCATATTCGATTGAATGGCTGTAATGATGTAGATGCACTTCACCATATTTTGAGACTGCATGTTCCAGATAATGTTCGAGAACATTGGGTATGAATCCAAGTGATAGTAACTTGGGAATACCAATCCATCCACCAATAGTTGACAAAACGGCTAAAATCATCAATGGCACGGTCATCGTCTTCGGTGATTCATGCAGGTGATGCTCCTGTTCGTGCGTGCCGCGAAATTCCCCAAAGAACGTTAGGTACACCAATCGGAACATATAGAATGCTGTGAATAATGCAGCAATCGCTCCGATTACCCACACTATTTTATTGCCATATTCCGATGCAAACACATTCCAGAGAATTTCATCTTTGGAAAAGAATGCGGCAAATGGTGGAAAACCGGCAATCGCAATAGTTGCAACGAGAAATGTCCAATAGGTGTGTGGCATTTTGCTTTTGAGGCCACCCATAAAACGAATATCCTGTTCGCCGCTCATGCCGTGAATTACACTGCCCGAACCGAGGAACAGACATGCCTTAAAAAATGCATGTGTCATTAAATGGAAGAGGGCGATCGCAAAGGCGCCGGCTCCTGCGGCCATAAACATGAAGCCCAACTGACTTACAGTAGAGTAGGCGAGAACTTTCTTTATATCGTTTTGGAAAATAGCAATCGTGGCAGAGAAAAATGCGGTTAATGCACCGATCCAAAGTACTACGTGCATGGCAATCGGCGCCGCGAGAAACAGACCGTGAAAGCGGCAGACCATGTAAACGCCAGCGGTAACCATGGTTGCGGCATGAATAAGCGCAGACACAGGCGTTGGACCAGCCATTGCATCGGGCAACCATACGTATAGGGGAATCTGCGCCGATTTACCTGTTGCGCCGATAAACAGACAGATCGCAGTGACATTAATCCAGAAAAATGTCATCCCCGGGTTAGCATGAAAGTAATGATTTACATCCGCAATTGTGAGTGAGCCAATATTAGCGAAAATCAGGAACATACCTAAAAGAAATCCAAAATCACCGATGCGGTTGACAATAAACGCTTTTTTCCCAGCGATGGCTTTTTCTTCATCCTTGTACCAGAAACCAATCAGCAGGTAGCTGCACAAACCAACACCTTCCCAACCAACAAACATTAATGGCATGGAGTCGCCAAGAATAAGGAGTAGCATAGCGAATACGAATAAATTCAAATATGAAAAGTAGCGCACGCTGGATTCATCGCCGTGGATATAACCAATCGAATAAAAATGAATTACTGAGCTGACCCCGGTTACGACAAGCAACATTACGGCGGAAATATGATCGAGCATAAATGTGATCGAAAGTTTGAGTCCACCGACGGCCATCCATTGATAGGCTGTCTGGCTTATTGCTTCCGAGTGGGCCAGTTTAACAAATACCATGTAAACCGATATAACAAACGACGCAGCCACTGCGCCAAATGCAATAACTCCGGCAGTTTTTTCGCCCCACACCTGTTTACCACGGGCAGCATTTATGACTGTGACAATACCATTGGATACCGCGCCAATAAGCGGGAGAAGGACAATAATAAATAATTCCATATATCTTGGCCTGTTTTTCTTTTTATATTTTTATCAAAGAGGAATGAGAAACCGAATTTTACTAATTTTAGAAATTCAGTTTAGCCCCTTTCTTCAGTATAATTTTCGACACCGATGGAGCCGGTTCGTTTGTACAGATGAACAATTATGGCGATACCCACTGCCACTTCACACGCAGCAACAACAAATATCATCAACGATAATATTTGGCCATCATGATTCTGATAGAGTCGTGAAAAAAATAGCAGGTTTAGGTTGACGGCGTTTAGCATCAGTTCAACCCCCATCAACATATGAAGCAATGTGCGCCGGAACAGAAAAACCATTGCACCCAACGCAAATAGTATTAGTACAACAGCGATTGTAAACACACCGCCATCACCTGCAAGTATATATTGAGTAAACATATCAGGCATGTCCTTGACCTTTCCAATCCAGTTGAACGATAGCAATTACTGCAACAATCGCAGCAAACAGCAATGTTGATACATATTCAAATGCAAACGTGTAGGTTGTTAATAAGCTCGTGGAAAATGCTTTCATCCCGCCGTACGATTCGGATGATTGCAGCGCTGGCGCATTGGAAAGCCGTGACATAACGCCGGCGCTGCTTCCTAAAATTTGCATAAGTTTGTAGAGAAAAATACCAACGATGACAGCGACAACAGGAGCGCCAAGCCAGAACAGCGGAGCAAAGCGCTTGATATAATCCTGACTTTGAATATCCAGCAACATAATGAAATAAATAATCAGCACCATAATCGCGCCAGCATAAATGATCACCTGAAACACAGCGATCGTATGCGCATGCAATTGTGCGTACATGCCAGCCAATGCCAACATCGTAACGAGCAATCCCATAGCCCCACGCAGCGGATGCTTGGCAATCAATAAGCCGAGCGCACCGACAATGGCCAGCACTCCGTAAGTTAAATACATGAAAATGTTAAAATCCATTCGTTAGCCTTCGTAGTTGAAAAAATATTTTTAAGACTTTTGTTATGCCTGACTATTGACTTGTCGTCTCAATGCTTGCGTTAACCGTATCACGGATTATATCCATGCACTACATCATCATTCACCGTCGGCTTCCATGTCATCAGCGTTTTTTTGTCATAAATCATACGGAAGCGATTGTAACCGGCCAGTTCTTCTGTTGTTGGCGCCATACGGATTGCATCTACCGGACATGCTTCTACGCAGAAGCCACAGAAGATGCATCGGCTAACATCAATTTCAAATACTTTTGGGCGCTTTTGAATATTGGAATCATCACTCTCTTCTGCGACAATTGTAATGCACTCGGCAGGACAGTTCGTTGCACACATTTTACAGGCGACACAACGCGGTGAGCCATCGCTGCGTTGCACGAGAATATGGCGGCCCCGGTTGTTCTGTGAATAATCAGGACGCATTTCTTCGGGATAAAGAATTACCACACCGCCTTTGCGAAATGTCAGCCACTTAGCCATATTTCGAAAAAAATGTTTGGTAGTTATCAGGATACCACGGGTGATTTCCCAAAAGTATATCTGGTCCAAGAATGTACGCTTTTCCCGATCGATATATGTCATATCCGGCAAGCCAGGAATTTGCTGACTCATACTAAAAACCTCCTAATGCGACAATAATTACCGTCACAACCAAATTCAACAAAGCAAGCGGCAGTAGATATTTCCAGCCGAGGCGCATTAGTTGATCGTAACGGAAACGGGGCAGACTCCAGCGAGCCTGTTGCAACAGAAAACAGAAGAAAAATACTTTTGTGAGAAACGAGCCTAATTCCAGCAACACAACATTCCCATGCGACACTGCAGTAAATGCGCCCCAGGGCCAGTGAAATCCATCAGCCATAAGGTAGGGAACAGAGTAGCCGCCGAAGAATAGCGTCGTAATCATGATAGCGACAAAGCAGATTTCAATGAACTCGGCGAACATGAACATCAGCATTTTAAATGCGGAATATTCAGTGTAGTACCCGGAAATGATTTCCGATTCCGCTTCAGGAAGGTCGAAGGGCATACGTTTATTTTCCGCAACGGCCGATGCAATAAACAGGAAGAATGCAAATGGCTGCAGAACAATTCCCCATTTGGGAAGCCAGCCAAATGCCAACTCACGTTGCCCCTGAACCAGACTCCAAACATCCACCGTCTGGTAAATGAAAATAATACCGAGCAATGCCAGTCCCATCGCTACTTCGTAGGAAATCATTTGCGAACACGCGCGCAACGCACCCATCATTGAAAATTTATTATTGGATGACCAACCAGCCAGAATAGCGCCGAACACACTGATACTACCAACTGCAAATACAAACAGAAGCCCTACATTTAAATTGGCAACTTGTACGCGGAATACGTAGTTTGGCAAATTTGTAGCAAAATACTCAGGAAGGCCGGGAATCCATTTCAAATACCACGATTGGAAAAGTTCAGCCAAATGCACTTCCCCGGCAAAAGGGATAACTGCAACAGATATCACTGCCGGAATAAACGCAAAGAAGATAGCTAAATTGTACATAAACAAATCATACGCACGAGGTTTAAAATCTTCTTTTACCAGGCATTTAATGGCATCGGCGATATTGTTTATAAATCCCCACACTTTTAGTGATTTGCCTCCGGGCAGGGGAATGCCGGCGCGATTGGCGCCAATCCGATCCTGGAGCTGTGCAGACTGTTTCCGTTCCGACCAGCTCATCACCGCACCCATGGTAAACATAAATCCAAATATCCCCCCGGCGATGACCAGGTTGGTAATAAAAGTAACTGTATTAATTCCGAAAAAGGTTGATTCCATGCAGCATGCCTTTATTTAAATGATGGCTTATCTTTGTGTAATATTTATTTCTTTTCCAACTGAATTAGAATTTCTATTTTTTCGTAAAGTGGTGGTATTTAATTTAGTATGACGTCCCAAACAATACGATAATCAATCCCAAAGTAATGGTGAATCAGTTTATCTCTCATGCGTGCAATGTTTTTCCAATCGATATTTTCATGACTTTGTTTGAAATCGTTGGAAATATTTTGCGTTGCTTCACCCAATATTTCCAGACTTCGGATAATCGCTCGTTTTAATGTCTCGTTATTATAAAATTCATTTTCAGTGATCGGATTTGTCTCATCTATAATAAAAGATGTTTCGATGTGCATGTGTTTAAGATAATCAATCGCCGATTTTGACATATTCGACTTCCTGCAAAATACGGGGACCAATATATGGACTTAAACTTTCTTTTGGTATAATTTCATAATTCGATCCCAGATTATCATCGAAAAAATCACATAATGATGCAAATGCTCGAAATGATTTACGATCGTTTTGAAATTCTACTAAAATATCGTAATCACTTTGATCTGTATCTTCGCTTCGTACGACCGATCCAAAAATACCGATGGTGCTAACGCCAAGATTTTTTAAGTATTCTCTGTGTTTTAAAACAACGTCGTTAAATTTATCTTTTCTGGTCATTTTTAACAAAACTTTCAAATATTGTTACAACGCTGCTCTTACTTCATCCACCGTCCGCCCTAACGGCGTCTCTCCCAATGTTTTTAACACATCCACGAAGAATTGCAAATCACTCGTATTTTGTTCGCCACGGATGGCACGACGAAATGGTTGTACAAGACCATCAATATTTGTAAACGATCCGTGTTTTTCCGCAGGTGTCTGTCCGGCAATCAGATAGTCTGCTTTATCGCTAACTACATCTCGTTCAGTGGAGAGAACAATTAATTTCAGCTTTGTTAAGTCTTTCACAGAAGCATTGACTCCCCAAACAAAAGCATGGGTAAACGGTGAAACAGTTAGTGTCGAAATATCTTTCGCTTTGGTAAATGTTTTTTTGACGCCTGCCAGATTTGGTGTTTTATCGGCAGTAATAAGAATATCGTCTTCTTTGACCTCGCCGCTATCTTCTTTCCACTCACGATCAGATTTGGTAAAGATGTCTTTCACACCGATCACGTCTGCCAACTGTTTCGCTAAAGCCAATTCTTCGTTTGTTGCGTGGGACGAAACAATGAAAGCCATTTTTGCACCGTTTTCTTTAAAAATCGGAGTGACTTCTTTTATGAATGTATTATAATCCAAATCATTTTTCTTGCTTCGTTGACTTGTCAAGCGCTCCGCTGTCGGATGTACATAATAGTCCCGACCAAAATTGCACATCCACGATTTATTGACGTGTTCGTTTTCAATCGGCCGGACGCGATAAACCTGATTGTCTTTGGTTTCAATTGAAATATTGCAGCCACGAGAACAGCCGGCGCAAATCGATGGGGTTTTGTGCAGGTTCCACACACGCTCTTTGAAACGAAATTGTTTTGATGTTAACGCGCCAACCGGGCAAATATCGGTGACACAATCACTGTACGGATCATCAAATGTATCACCGGGGGCCAGCGAAACATAGGAGCTATCGCCACGCAATACAAGTCCCAGCTTGTTGGTTTTGGAAACTTCACTAGTGAAGCGTACACAGCGTGAGCAGGTGATGCAGCGTTCCGCATCATAAAGGATGCGGTCACTAAAGTGGTACAGTTTTTCTTTGGCGACTTTGGTTTCATTAAAACGCGATTTGTCACCGGAAAATTCCATGTATTGATCCTGCAGCATGCATTCGCCGGCTTTATCACAAATCGGGCAATCGAGTGGGTGATTGATTAACACGAATTCCAGCATAGCTTTGCGCATCGCGTCGATTTCCGGTGTGCGGGTATGTACGATCATTCCATCCGCAACCGGCGTCATGCAGGAAGGCTGCGGCTTGGGAGTCTTTTCGATTTTCACCAGGCACATGCGGCAATTTCCGCTTTTTGTCAGGTGTTTGTGATAGCAGAATCGTGGAATGTAAATGCCGTTCGCCTCGCAGGCATCAATTAATAGCGTTCCTTTTGCTACGGTTAGTTCTTTGCCATCGACTGTAATCTTCACTTCTTCCATATTTACTAAACCCTCTCCTGAAGGCGGGTGAATGTGCTATTGTAAGGACATTTTTTCAGTTCAATATGCGCGACGAATTCGTCACGGAATTTTTTAACGAAACTATCAACCGGACCGCATGCAGCATCGCCGAGCGGACAGATGGTATGCATGGCGATATGTTTGGTGATGCTGGTCAGCAAATCCAGATCGTCCATGGTTCCCTGGCCGGCTTCGATACGACCGACAATTTTATTTAGCCAGCCTGTTCCCTCGCGGCAGGGCGTGCATTGACCGCAGGACTCATGATGATAAAAGTGGGTGAGAACTTTTAACGTTTTCACCATGCAGGTTCCTTCAGCGATAATCATAATCGCACCCGAACCGAGACTTGAGCCGGCAGCAGAAATGGATTCATAATCCAGCGTCATGTTTTCACAGTCTTCGGGGCGTAGCACCGGAGTTGATGATCCGCCGGGGATAACGGCTTTGAGCTTGCGACCACCAAGTACGCCGCCGCAATACTCATTCAAAAATTTCATGAAAGGATAACCCATAACGACTTCATAAACGCCGGGTTTGCGAACATGACCACTGATAGACAGCAATTTGGTGCCAGTGGATTTTTCAGTTCCCAATTTTGCATAATTGGCGCCGCCATTTTCGATAATATAAGGCACTGAAGCCAATGTTTCGACATTATTAATAATGGTCGGGCAGCCATAAAGTCCTTCAATTGCAGGGAACGGGGGTTTATTACGGGTTTGGCCTTTCTTGCCTTCTATGGAGTTCATCAAACCGGTTTCATCGCCAACAACGTAGGCACCAGCGCCTTGATGCACGGTTATATCACATGTATATTTTGTGCCTTTAACCGGTTTTCCGAGGTATCCTGCATCATAAGCTTCTTTTACAGCCGCTTGCACGCGTCGCACAGCAAATCCGTATTCGCCCCGAATATAAATGTACGCATGTGCCGCGTTAATTGCATAGCTGGAAAAAATAATGCCTTCGATCAACATATGCGGATTTTCTTCGAGAATAACACGATCTTTAAATGTGCCCGGCTCGCCCTCGTCACCATTACATATAAGGTAGATCGGCTTTTCCGTATGCTTTGGTAAAAACGACCATTTCAATCCTGCCGGGAAGCCTGCACCGCCACGACCGCGGATACCGCTCCTTTTGACTTCTTCAAGCACTTCCGCCGGTTGATATTTTTTCAATTGGCTGAGTGATTTGTAGCCGTCGCGTTTGAGATAGCTCTTTAATGTATGGCTGTCGCCGTTGCGCTCATAGTTAAGTAGAATGTTCATAAGTGTCCTAAAAAAATGGAAAACGGAGAACGGAAAATGGCTAACGGAGACGAAATCTGTTTATGCAAAATTTTCCATTCTTGTTTTGATTAGCTTATAAAGCATCGCAGAAATCTTTTTCGTCCAATCAATGAATTGTGTTCCTGTTTCTTTGTCTATAATTTGTACCGCTATCGCGACATAGATTTGTGTTCTTAATTCTGCGCTTGATCCTCTTGCAATATACAAATATCGAATAAATTCTTTGTTTGTATCTCGTTCATATCATTCTGCAATGTTCGATGAAATAGAGACGGCAGATCGTTGAATCTGATCTTTGAGTGAATAATCTTTACAATCTTTTAGACTTTTATAAATGAGCCTATTCTAAAAACCGCGAATTACGCGAATGGACGCGAATAGAAATTTATTAAGTTTTATAAAAACAATTGGTGAAAATTAGTGAAATTCGTGGTTAAGCTCTTTTTAAGCCGACAAAGAGCGTCGGCTTAAAGCGATGATGAGCTGATGTTGA
>JAFGDW010000062.1 GCA_016931935.1 Candidatus Zhuqueibacterota bacterium
CTAAAGGGATGCGGCCTAAATAATGATTGAACTAACCCGCGCAAAAAACGCGCGGGAAGCTCATCATCGCTTTAGAGAATTGGAATTTTATTTCAATTAGAACGTAGCTCACGGGGAAAAGATTCATAAAGATTTGGACAGGATGAAGAAGATCATAAAATATGGCATAAAAAAAGTGCAATCCAATCCTGGACTGCACTTATCCCTCCATAGTTCACAACAAATGTCTTGCAGATAGTTTATGTCCCTTACTTCGTTCGACTCAAATCCGTCTCACCTCTCACATCTGGCGTCTCACATTAATAACTATGATCGTCCAGTTTTACCTTCCCTCTAAAAATCCAATAGATGCTAACCGTGTACGCTAATACAAGCGGAATGCCGATTATGGCAATGATAAGCATAATGCGGAGTGTTGTCGGAGACGAAGCCGCATTGTACAGATTCAGGCTGAAATCGGGATTGATGGTCGACAAGATAAGATTAGGGAAAATACCGATTCCGAAAATTGTCATCAAAGCGATCATGGCAGCACAGGATGACAGAAATGCGTTGAAATCCTTCCCACGTACAATTTCTCGCGGAATGTTAGCAATCGCCAGCATGTTTAGCATTGGAAGTACAAACAGGAACGGATACATTTTAAAATATTGAATCATGTGCGGGATATATGTTAACGTGATCATTGTAATGAATACATAACAAAGAATGAAGAAGATAATCGTGTTATTTATCCACCCACGGACCTTGTTGTGCAGTTCGCCTTCGGTTTTGAGCACAACATAAATTGCACCATGCATCATAAAAAGTGCGACAGTGGTGATTCCGATCATGATCGGGTAGAAATGAAATAAATGCCAGAATGAATCCGTATTATTACCAGCCTGATCCAATGGAATGCCGTTAATAACATTGCCTAACACCACACCAAGAATAAAACTTGAAATAATACTGGCAATAGAAAAACTGATATCCCACATCCGCCGCCACCAGCGCATCGGCTGTTTACTGCGGAATTCAATTGCGACGGCACGGAAAATCAGGCAAAACAGGAACAGCATGAACGCCATGTAGAATCCGGAGAACACGGCTGCGTATGCTCGGGGGAATGCTGCGAATAACGCACCACCTCCAGTGACCAGCCAAACTTCATTGCCATCCCATACCGGACCGATGGAGTTGATCATCAACCGGCGTTCTTTATCGGTTTTCGTAAGCAGATGTAGCGCGCCAACACCAAGATCGAACCCATCAAGTACGGCGTATCCTGTGAACAGCGCGCCAACGAGAATAAACCAGATTGTATTTAAATCGAATGCGAATGTCATGCCCGGTGTCCCTCCTCAATTACAGTGTCTTCCGGTCCGTGTTGAATTTTTTCATTCATCAGGTAAATGAATACGGCCAGCAGCATTAAGTATATCACACCAAATAAAATTAAGGATGTAATGACTTCACTACGCGACACAGATGCGGAAATTCCCTCCGCAGTTTTCAGCAATTTGTAAACGATATAGGGTTGCCGTCCGATTTCCGCTGAAAACCACCCCAATTGATTTGACAATTGGGGACCCAGAACGGAAATAACGCAAAGCCTTAAATACCATTTATAATCAAACGCTTTCTTGCGCCAGAGCAGAAACAAGCCAAACCACGAAATCGCAATAAGCCCAACGCCAATAATTACCATCCCGTGATAGGTTTGAAACACGATATTCACCGGTGGTCGTTCGTCCGGCGGGAATGCATTCAAACCGGTCACTGGCGCCTTGGGATCGCCGTGGAGCAGGAAGCTTAACAAACCCGGAACCTCAACACCAAATTTCACGCGTTGTTCTTTATCATTTACCCAACCGAACAAATGATAAGGGGCAGGTTCATGTTTTGGGTAGTGCGCTTCAAATGCTGCCAGTTTGGCTGGCTGATGCTTTTCAAGTACAATGGCGCTGTAATGGCCTGATGCCAGTTGTAATATCGATGCAGCCGCGCCAACGATAAGCGCGATTGTCATTGAGCGTTTGGCAAACTCAATATGTTTTTTACGCAGCAGGTAGAATGCACTGACACTCAACACAAGAAATGCACCTGCCTGCCAGCAGCCACATAACACGTGTGCCAGGCGATCCATTGCCGAAGGATTAAAAATCATCGCCCAAAAATCGACAATTTCTGCCCGTGCTGTTGCGCCATCGCCGACGATGTGATGACCTGCAGGAGTTTGTTGCCAGGAATTAGCGATTACAATCCAGACGGCGGAAAAATGGGCGCCGAATGACACCATAATTGTGGAAATGAAGTGCGTACGTGGTTTTACTTTATCCCAGCCGAACAGCAGAATTGCCAAAAAGCCGGATTCCAGAAAAAATGCGAATATCCCTTCTGCAGCCAGCGCACTGCCGAATACATCACCGACAAATCGTGAGTAATTGGCCCAATTCGTGCCGAATTCAAATTCCATCACGATACCAGTGGCCACTCCCAGTGCAAAGATAAGCCCGAAAATCTTTACCCAAAACCGAGTCATTTGATGGTAAATTTCATTTTTGGTTTTCATGTACATGCCTTCCATGATCACCAAAATGACACCGAGCCCAATGGTCATCGGCGGGAAAATATAATGAAATGCGATGGTTATCGCAAACTGCATGCGTGATAACATCAACGTATCCATGAATCCCTCCGTTAGCTATTTTTCAAAATACATATCCAGATTAAGAAACGGCACCAGGGCCGAAGTCAAGCCTTGTACATAAATATCAGTTCGTTGCATTTGTCCGCGTGTTAGATAGCCGATTGCACCGCCCTTTTGTTTGGAATTGACACTGCCACTCCATTCATCGACAACAATCCCCAATTCTTCACCATCTAACAGGCGTCTTATAGTTGATTCCGGTAATTCAAAATGCGGTGATAAGCCAAAACCGACGTGGTTGAGCGCGTCAATAATGCACACGCAGCCGAATGCAAACCAGCGTGCAAATCGTTTAGCTACGCCGCCTTCAATGCCCACAAAATAATCAGCATTCAGGCCTCGCTCACTGTTGATGCGATGCAACGCACGCGCTCTGTTATTTGCACCGATGAATGTATCATTGTTTACCGGTTGCTCGGAGACATGGGACATGACAGGAAGGGCTGATACTTTAGTTCCCGGGAAAAAGGCATTAAAAGCAATTTCAGTTGCTTTAAGTTTTACAGGATTGTTTGAACCAACCAGCACAAGCATAAATGCACCTCTGAGATAGATCGGGGGAATAGGGAAATGGGAAATTTAAAAGGGAACCTTAATTATACAAAAAATAAATATGTGATGCAATTGAAATATTACAAAAATTTAGTGAAGATGAACTTTTTTCTGGTTGTCGAAATAAATTCTATTAAATTCCTGCTGCAACAAATAAATTCAGGCTCCGTAGAAGCAACTAAATCAGCAATTAGGTTTTTAAACGTTCTGGAGGATACATGCAAAGTAAGAAGAAACGCACGTGGTGGATAGTTGTTAGCATCGTTCTTGTGCTTGTGGTTGCTGTTGCCGTTGTGAGCAAATCTAAAAGTAAAAAAGACGACGGCCCTCGTACAGTAAAAGTTGAGCGACGCAACATTGAAGATAAAGCACTTGCTGTCGGGACAATCGATCCTGAAACTGAAATTGATATCAAATCGAAAATTTCCGGCGTTGTAAATAAATTATTTGTCGATGCCGGAGAATTTGTTAATGCAGGTGATCCACTGGTGGAGATTCGTCCCGATCCGACGCCGCTTGAACTGGCAGAAGCGAAACGCAATGTGGAAATGTCTTCAATCTCAACAGAAAATGCCAAAAAAGAATACGATCGATTGCTGCAACTCAAAGAAAAAGGATTGGTTTCACAACAGGATTTTGAGACCTCTGAAAAACTTTTCCAGGAATCGGAAGTCCGGCACGAAATGGCGCAAGAGCGGCTGGCATTGCTGGAAAGTGGCAAAATTACCATTGCTAATACACAAATTGAAACAATCATAAAAGCACCAACATCAGGTTACATTCTCCAGCGTAAAATAGATGTGGGCGATCCGATTGTGCCATTGACATCGTACCAGGCGGGTACTGAAATTTTCACGATGGCAGATATGGCTGAACTAATTTTTAAGGGTACGGTCGACGAAATTGATGTTGGCAAACTGAAAGAAGGCATGACTGCAGAAATTCAGGTCGGCGCATTGCCGGGTAAGCCTGTTGTTGGTAAATTGCGCCGGATTTCATTAAAAGCCCAAAAGGAAGATAACACAACGGTCTTCCCGGTGGAAATTTCTATCGAAAAAATGGAAGGTTCTGTTCTGCGAGCCGGATATTCAGCCAATGCGCATATTATTATTATGAAAAAAGATAGTGTCCTGGCAATTCCTGAACGCGTCGTCACATTCCGAAATGATTCAGCATTTGTTAATATCCCAAAACCGGAAGGTGCGAAAGAAGAAGTGTATATTAAAACCGGTTTGAGTGATGCCATTAATATTGAAGTCATTAGCGGGTTGAAAGAAGGCGCGGAAGTGCTTGAGAAAGAAGTAAAAGAAATTACATAATTGCTGCATCTGAAGCAGATGTCATATAGCATTTTGCTTGTTTGAAGCGGAATGTATTGTATAGATATGATAACAATTATTATGACCAGGAAGTAATAACATGAATTACCTGATCGATACTGTAGCGGAAGTGTTTCGCTATCTGCGTCAATACAAGTCCCGAACGTTTATGACGATGTTCGGGATAATCTGGGGGACACTGACTGTGGTGTTGCTGTTGGCATTTGGCGTGGGTGTGCAACGCTCTATGAGTAAAAATATGCATGGCATGGGCGAGGGTATTGCTATTATGTGGCCGGGGCAAACAAGCATCCCGTTTGAAGGCTACAATCGTGACAGGCCGATTCGCTTTGTCGAAAGTGATGCTGAATTGCTGCGTCATGAAATCCCGGAAATTGTTAACATCAGCCCGGAGCACCATCGCTGGGGAACGGCTGTCCGCTTAAATGATAAAGTGAATAAACCAAATATCACGGGCTGTATTCCCGAATATGGTCCGATGCGTAATATTTGGCCGGAGCCGGGCGGACGCTGGATTGATGATGTCGATGTGAAGGATCGTAAACGAGTGGTTTTTCTTGGCAATCGATTGAGAGATTTTCTGTTCGGTGACAATGCTAATGCCATCGGCCAATATGTTTATCTCGGCGATGTACCGTTTAAAGTCGTTGGCGTATTAAAGAAGAAAACCCAGAATTCATCCTACAGCCAGCGTGATCAGGATCGCGCGTTCATACCGGTAACAACATTTGCGGCAATTTTCGGTCACCGATATTTAAACAATATTATTTATAAAATTCGTGATCCCCGTCAGGCTAAATATGTGCAACAACGCATCTATGAAGTATTGGGGAAACGTTATAAATTCGATCCCAAAGATAAGGAAACTCTTGGCATCTGGGATACAACGGAAATGGACAAATTTGTTTTCTATTTTGCGCTTGGATTTAATATTTTTCTTGGCGTGATAGGCGTTATCACATTGGTTGTCGGTGGCATCGGATTAGCGAATATTATGTACGTTGTGGTACAGGAACGTACGCGTGAAATCGGAATCAAGCGTGCGGTTGGCGCCAAGCGAACGCATATAATGCGACAATTTATTTTTGAATCATTTATTATTATCGGTATTAGTGCATTCATTGGATTTCTTGGAGCATTGGGGCTTATTCGTCTTATTTCCATGATGCCGATTGAAGAGTATGTCGGCTATCCGGTGCTCAATTTAAATGTAGCAATTATTTCGATTGCTATTCTCGGAATTATCGGATTTGTTGCTGGCTATTTCCCGGCGCGTAAAGCTGCCCGTTTGGATGTTGTGGAATGTCTGCGATTTTAGATGATAATCTCGTCTATCATCCATCGATTTATCCGAAATAATAACCGTCTACAGGATCAGATGAACGCCGGTCAGTAAATGATTGAATTTTTAATTTACATTAATGATTGTGTTGATTTAATGCCTTCTACGTGACTTTGTGTCAATATGTGGATCATTAATCAACTTAATTGTCAATATATTGTATATGACCAATGACGGCATAGACTAAATCAACGCACTCATTTATAACTTGGTAAAATGACATGCATATATTTATATTGTTGAAAGAATTTTTTCAGGATATTAAAACCCAAAAGACAAGGGCATTCCTAACAACAATTGCTATTACCTGGGGTACATTGGCAGTTATCATGTTGATGGCGTTCGGCTCCGGACTTTCATTTCGTATGCGGGAAGGTTTGTTGAATGCCGGCGATATGATTATCCGGATTTACAGTGGCCAGACGACATTAAAATTCCAGGGCTTGCCAGTCGGGCGACGCATTCGTTTAGTGGAAGAAGATGCTCATGTGCTCAAACAGAGCATTCCAATGATCGAGTCGGTGAATCCGGGATTTGGGCGTTGGGTGCGTTTGCGGAATGGTGAAATTACTGCCTCCACACACATGGAAGGCGTCTATCCGTCATTCGAACAATTGCGGCGGATGTACCCAATGAGTGGTGGCCGGTTTATTAATGAACGTGACTTAAGGGATAAGCGGCGCGTTGTGTTTCTGGGTGGCGTCATTGCCGGCGAATTATTTGGCAAGGAAGATCCCATCGGAAAGACAGTTGTGATCGATGCAACGCCATTCAAAATTATCGGTATTATGCCCAAAAAATTGCAAACATCCATGAACAATGGCCCGGATGATCGTCGTGCAATTATTCCGTTTTCCACGTTTCAAGGCATTTACGGAAATAAATATCTTGATGAATTGATTGTCAAACCGTCCGATCCCAACGATGCAGAATTTGTGGAAAGTGAAGTTCGCCGGGTACTTGGTAATAAATATCAGTTCGATCCGAAGGATGAGCGTGCTGTGCCGATGTGGAATTTTGTGGAACAGGAAAAAATCGGCTCAAAGATTTTTATGGGAATCAATATTTTTCTAGGTGTTATCGGAGCGATGACATTGATTATCGCCGGTGTTGGCGTGGCTAATATTATGTATGTTGTGGCAAAGGAACGTACGCGGGAAATCGGTATCAAGCGTGCTGTTGGGGCACGCAAACATCATATCATCTTTCAGTTTGTATTTGAATCGACATTAATTTCATTTATTGGCGGTGGTCTGGGAATCCTTTTAGCCCTTATGATCATCAAATTTATGTGGACAATTCCCGCATCGGATGGCGCCATGCAATTTCTTGGTCGTCCGATTTTATCCCAGGCAGTGATGATGATATCGTTCTTCATTCTGACAGCGATCGGTTTATTAGCCGGCTATTTTCCGGCACGAAAGGCGTCTAACGTTAGTCCGGTGGAGGCATTGCGGTATGAATAAATATTGACAATTTTATTTCTAACAAAAGAATTTTTTTAAGGGGTTCATCGCCTGTCCCGCTGAAATAAAGTTGGACAGGCAATCTATTTGAGTAGCTATATTGGTCATTCTATGATTATTTCGATGTACAGGGGGCGCATGACGATCTGGTTTGTGCCAGTGTTAATTGAAGGTCAATATGATCTGCCTTTTTAGCAAAATTCTCACTTCAAACTTAAAAAATTTTGAAAATTTCAATTTTCCAAAAATTTAATTAGTATTTTACAAATTAATTTCATAACATTAACAAATTGAGGACGATTTATTTATGAAGAAACTGACAGGAATTATTATGGCGTTATCACTTCTAATTAACCTGAATCATACAAATCAAGCATCTGCACAATCACGCGACCGAGCCTCGGTGGCTGATGAATACAAGTGGAATCTTACAGATATTTATCCGACGGATGAGGCATGGAGACAAGCGAAAACTGAAGTTGCAGCTCAATTTGATGATGTTTTGAAATACCGCGGTAAGTTATCAAGCTCGGCAAAAAACTTGTTTGAATGTCTTGATTTTAACAGTAATCTCGGGCGAGAATTTAACCGACTGTATAGCTATGCTTCGATGAAATCAGACGAAGATACCCGTAATTCAACTTACACCGCCATGAAGAGCGAAATGATGCAACTGGCAACCGAATTCGGTTCAAAAGCAGCGTTCATTGAACCGGAAATTGTGGCAATGGATAAGGCCACGATCGATAAATTTATTGAAACCGAACCTGGTTTGAAAGATTATAAGTTCTATTTATACGATTTGCTGCGTACTAAAGCACACACTCTTTCAGAACCTGAAGAACGCATCCTTGCGGAAGCAGGCATGATGGCCACGACTCCACAGGCGATTTTTGGCAAATTTTTGAATGCTGAACTTCCATATCCCGAAGTTGTGCTCTCCACTGGCGAAACCGTAAAACTTGATTTGGCAGGCTATTCCCGCTATCGCACATTGCCCAACCGGGCTGACCGCGAACTGGTGTTTGCAGAATTTTGGAATACGGTCAACCAATTTCAGGGGACGATCGGTGAACAATTGTACGGCGAGGTTAAAAAGGACGTGTTTTATGCACGATCCCGAAAGTACGAAAACTCACTCGAAAGCGCGCTTGATCAGAATAATATCCCTGTCAGCGTTTATCATGCGCTGATTGATAATGTAAACCAAAATCTTGCTACATTTCATCGCTATCTTGCTCTGAAAAAACGCATGCTTGGTGTCGATACGCTCAAATATTCTGACCTGTATGCACCGACTGTTAAAGGCGTTGAATTAAAATATACCTATGACGAAGCGAAAAAACTTATTCTCGACGCTCTTAAACCGTTGGGTAAAGATTACGTAAGTGTTGTTAGTAATGCGTTCGACAAACGTTGGATTGATGTCTACCCGACGACCGCCAAACGATCCGGGGCATATTCAAATGGCAGCGTGTATGATGTGCATCCATACATTTTGCTGAATTACAACGATCTTTATAATGATGTCAGCACGTTGGCTCATGAACTCGGCCACACAATGCATAGCTATTATTCAAATAAAAATCAACCATTCCCGCTTGCGGATTATTCTATCTTTGTCGCCGAAGTGGCATCTACGTTAAACGAGGCGCTGTTAAATCAGAAAATGCTCAATGAAATTAAAGACGACGATGTTCGCATGTCGTTGCTAATGAGCTATCTCGACAATCTGAAAGGTACGGTGTTCCGCCAAACGCAGTTCGCCGAATTTGAATTGCTAATTCATGACAAGGTTGAAGAAGGTGAGCCATTGACCGGTGATAATCTGACCGAGACGTATGGTGATATTCTGAAAAAATATTATGGGCACGATAAAGGTGTTGTCCTGATCGAAGATCATGTTACCGGTGAGTGGGCGTATATTCCCCATTTTTACTATAATTTTTATGTGTACCAGTATGCCACGTCGTTCACAGCTTCAACTGCGCTGGCGGAAAAGATCATTAATAAAGAAAAAGGCGCCATCGATAAATATATGGCTTTCATATCGGCTGGTGGATCGGCATATCCGATTGATCTATTGAAAATTGCCGGTGTTGATATGACGACTTCCGAACCATTCGAAAAAACGATGCAAGCGATGAATCGGACGATCGATGAAATCGAGAAGATTCTGGATAAGAAAAAGATGTAGGCTTCTTTAAAGCTGCTAAAGAGATGACAGGGGCTGTATCAAAAGTCAAAATTCGTATAATTTCTTCATGCTGAGCGAAGTTGAAGCATTTTGTTTTATAGTAAGTTATCATCCTTCGATTACGCTCAGGATGAAACTTGATTTTGATACAGCCCCTTTGTTTGTCCAAATTCAAGCATATCTGTTTGACTCAAATTGCTGCTTCAATCATCCCACAACCGCTTCAATACATTCCCGTTGCATCTCACACGCAAATTGATTACATTATACCTGGAAAAAATAGGAAGGTCGCACTATGAATTCATCGGTTTATCAGCCGGAATATGATTTCTCAAACCTTAAGTTGGTTTCAGCATTGGATGAACTGCCGCTTTGGTCCGCGCCATTTGGTTTAAAATTATTAGACACTGTCGCTATGAAACGAAACATGCAGGTGCTTGATGTTGGTTGTGGTATGGGATTCCCACTGTTGGAGTTGGCGAACCGATTGGGTTCATCGTGTCATATTACTGGAATTGACCTGTGGGAACAAGCGTTAGACCGGCTACGTAAAAAACTCGCATTCCATCGAATTAAAAATGTGACACTGCTTTGTCAGAATGCAGAAGATGTATCGCTGGAAAAAGATTATTTTGATTTGATCATTTCAAATAATGGTATTAATAATGTGAAATCACCGGAAGCGGTTTTAGCAACTTGCTTTCGTGCCGCAAAATCAGGTGCGCAACTGGTGATAACTGTAAATTTGCCGGATACAATGATTGAATTTTATTCCATTTACCAACAACTGCTTCAGGAATTGGGAATGGATGGAATCGTAGACAAATTGGCTGCTCACATTCATCACAAGCGCCGGCCAATCGACGAGACAGTTGGAATGTTGGAAAATGCGGGCTTTACAGTTGCAGATGTCTGGCAGGACACTTTTTATATCCGTTGTCTCGATGGTTCTGCTATGTTTCGGCATTTCCTGATACAAATTGCTTTTCTGGAGAGCTGGGTAGACCTTCTGCCATCTGAACGGATCGATGAAATATTTACCGAACTCGAACATCGATTAAATAGCGCCGCAGATCGTAACGGTGAGCTACGGCTGACGATTCCCTGGGTGTGCCTGGATGCATATAAACGCTGATGAATCATAATGACGTGAAACGTTCCCGCAATACGGGATGAAACGTGAGACGAAGAAACAAAATACGCTGATACATTTTTTTCGTTTGACGCCTGCATAGTATCATTATTAGTATAATTGAAGATGTCCGAACTATCGGTCAATTTTTTGAGTAACGATTTCCGGGATATCTATTTGTTTTCAGAAAATAACAAAGATTCCAGGATTAACGCTGCCGTATTGACAAATTGTGGACACAGTTGTTTTGTTAATCCCAGCTCTTTTGCTTTGTTTAGTCCATCAGGATCATCGGGTTCAAATTTAAGCAAACCATGACACGCAGTTTGCATGATGGGAAATGAATTCGTCCAGAAAACGTCGTGCGAGCGCCGTGTTTTGTGATCGTAACTCGGGCTGATCTGCACGCGTATTCCCGGAATGAAGTCCAATTGTCATAATAGCGCCGCTAACAGCCCCACATGTGGCGCCGGATCGGGCAATGCCTCCACCAAACGGGCAGGCGATCTTTAGCGCTAAATCTTCGCTTAATCCAAGCATCGGTGCATACGCAGCAAGCACAGCCTGGGAACAGGCAAATCCGGAATTAAACAGTTCAACGGCTTTTTCGGGTCGTGTCATGAATAGTGCTCCTTATTGTTATCGGTTTTGATCAAATAAAAACGCACAAACCATTCAAATGTTTCCAGTTGATTGTTACTAATTTAACTTTATGAAAAAATAAAATATGGGCATAACTGGTTTTATTTATGATCCATTCTATTTGGAGCATCTGGGATGGCGTTTTCATCCGGAGCGCCCGGATCGTCTGAATTCTGTGGTAGAACACATGAAAGAAAGCAGCCTATGGGATAAGCTACTGCATTTCAGTCCCATACCGGCAGATATTAAATGGATTGAAACGGTACACACACCAACCTATATCCAAACGGTAAAAAATGCGTTTCAACAAGGACGAACCCAATTAGACCCGGATACTGGTATATGTGAATCATCCTACGATGTAGCGTTGCTTGCTGCTGGAGCTGGTATTGTCGGTGTTGATGCCGTAATGAATGAAGAAGTGGAGCACGTTTTTTGTGCAGTGCGTCCGCCGGGACATCATGCGGAACGCGATCGGGCAATGGGATTTTGCTTGTTCAACAACATTGCAATTGCGGCGCGTTACGCACAAATCCATTATCATTTGGAACGGATACTCATCCTCGATTGGGACGCCCATCATGGTAATGGCACACAACATGCGTTTGAAGAAGATTCATCGGTTTTTTATATCAGCCTGCATCAATGGCCGTTTTATCCGGGAACAGGTAGTTCAGTCGAACGAGGTATCGGCGCCGGGAAGGGCTATACGATGAATATCCCGTTACCGCCCGGAACAGGCGACAGAGAATATCTGCAATGCTTTACAGATGAAGTTATTCCGGCAATTGATCAATTTCATCCTGAGTTGATACTAATTTCGGCGGGTTTTGACACGCATGCCGATGATCCATTGGCTATGCTGGATGTGAGTACTGATGGATTTGCTCAGATTTCGCGTCTGGTTGCTGACGCAGCGTACCGACATTGTCTGGGTAAAATTGTATCTGTTCTGGAAGGGGGATATAATCTAAACGCACTATCTGAATCTGTTATGCAACACTTACATGTTTTATGTGAATCAAACATGGAGTAACAGATTATGTATTTAAAATGTAGTTTTATCATTTTCTTACTTTTTTCTCTGACTTGCTCCGGGAAATGTCAGCAACAGAAGAAAAGTCCGAATACAAATGATCTTTACAAAATTGCTCGTGAAACCATGGTCGAGCAGCAAATTAAGCAACGCGGAATCAGCGATGTTCATGTAATAAAAGCAATGTTGAACATTCCCCGGCATGAATTTGTCCCTGCGGAATATCAACCGTTCGCATATGCCGATCATCCGCTGCCAATCGGTGAAAGTCAGACAATTTCCCAACCATATATCGTCGCCTTGATGACCGAAAGCCTTCATTTGAAAGGACATGAACGTGTGCTTGAAATCGGAACTGGTTCAGGCTATCAGGCAGCAGTACTTTCAGTATTGACGGATACCGTATTCACGATTGAGATTATTCCTGCCCTGAGCGAAATTGCTAAATCAACGCTTCAACGTTTGAACTTCAGCAATATTTGCTGCCGGATTGGCGATGGTTACCATGGTTGGGCGGAAAAAGCACCGTTCGATGCGATCGTGGTGACTGCAGCCCCATCTCAAATTCCACAACCATTAATTGATCAACTCGCACCCAACGGACGAATGGTAATTCCTGTCGGTGATGTATTTCAGGAATTAATTTTAATTCAAAAGGATAAACAGGGAACGATTTATCGGCACTCCATCGTTCCTGTGCGGTTTGTACCAATGACCGGAAAGGCCCAACAACATCAAGATTAACCGCAGTGTAACGAAACATCTGCCGTGAATATCCGTCCTTAATGTTGTATGTGAGAGCGTAATCAATGTGATAGCAACATACATTAAGTGTTTAAATAAATATAATTGAAGAACCTATTGAAAACATAATCCGGAGAAAATCAATGACGAATCAAAATTCACCTATGGATAGAAATTTCTATCGCTCACGAACTGATCGAATTATTGGCGGCGTTTGTGGCGGTTTGGCGGAATATTTTGTAATCGATCCGACACTTATGCGCATTATCTGGATCATATTGGGTTTGATGGGAATTGGTGTCGTTGCCTATATTGTGTGTCTAATCGTGATGAAAGAAGACCCCAATTATGATCCGACGCAGCCCAAGGTGCAACACAATAATTCGTTATTAGTCGGGGCTGGTTTAATAATTCTGGGATTGTTCATCGTATCATCGAATTTGCATTGGAGCTTTTTCTGGTTCCGGCCGTTTCACTGGCATTTCTTCCATTTGCCGTTTTTCCGCGTGGAACATTTCTTCCCCCTATTGCTGATTGCACTTGGAGTCATTTATATTTTTCATGTCATGAAAAAAAATGGTGCTAAAGAAAAATTTGAGACGGATCAAACATCGGCAGATACAACAGTTCGGGCGGAGCATGATAAATTTGTGCGTTCCCGGAAGAATCGTCTGATCGGTGGCGTGTGTGGAGGCCTGGCAGACTACATCCATGTGGATGTGACATTCGTTCGTATTATTTGGGTAATCTTTACGCTATTTTCACATATTATCTGGGGATTACTGCTTTATATCGTTCTGCTCATTGTCATTCCTGAGGAACTTTTAGTAAATAGTACTGAATCAAAATCCGCTACAGCACCCAAATCCGTACCAGTACCAAAATCGGATGCCGATTCACCGAAAGCCAATACCAAAGCAAAACCAGCACCAAAATCCGCTCCGCGTAAAAAGAGCAAAGATTCTGATAGTGAGGAGGCAGAATCATGACCAAAAATCAACGATCAATAATGCCGGGGATTATTCTAATACTCATTGGTGCTTATCTGTTGCTCAACCAATTAGATGTGATTAATATATATTGGAGCGACGTATATCCGGTAGTAATTTTAGTGATCGGACTTTCCCTGGTGATCCTGTCCATTCGTAAACAAAACCATGGTGCTATTTTTTGGGGTACTATTTTTACACTGATAGGAGTCATGTTTGGATTACGTAATTTCGGAATCATGCCGTACTATTATATGGATGAACTCTGGCCAGCATTTCTGTTAATTATTGGTTTTGCATTCGTTATGTTGTTTGTGGTGAATCCCCGCGATTGGGGAGTTTTGATCCCTGGTGGTATTCTGTTGTTTCTTGGAATGATTTTTTTGTTTCGAAATCTCGAACTTTACTGGGCGCGGGACATTTTGGTGACATATTGGCCACTTGTACTGATTTTGATTGGCGGCCTTATTATCTGGGATAGCTTTCAAAAGAAATCAAAGCAAGAATTAGAAAATAAATGATATCATGTGCAAACTCACTTTTATTAAACTGCATGCAAATTTTGTGTGCAGTTTTTTTTGCGTATTTTTGTAATTAGTCAAGAGAAGGATGAGAAATTGATAAAAGGAAAACTTGTTAAAACAGAAAATTAAAAATGTTCTGGATTAAAAGCTAAAAAATGTTTATATGAATGATGTGCTTTTTTATACGAATGTCATCACAGACAATGAAAATAAAATGGAATTTTCATACTTTAATGGTTTTATCAGGTTCAACAGATGAGTGAGAAATGATTCAAACAGAAAGATTGATGATCAAAGCTATAGCCCGAATTTCATTGATCGTGGTGCTATTGAGTTTTCAAGTAACAATACTAACTGCTAAACAACTCGCATTCCCCGGTGCAGAAGGCTATGGCCGATTCAGCACTGGCGGACGCGACGGCCAGGTGATTGCTGTCACCAATCTGAACGACAGTGGCCCGGGTAGTCTCAGAGAAGCGATTGATACCAGCGGTCCACGAACGATTGTGTTTCGCGTGGCGGGAAATATTATTTTAAAATCACAACTGACAATTGATAATGATAACGTCACTATCGCAGGCCAGACTGCACCCGGCGACGGGATATGTATACGGGATTATGACGTGGCGGTAAAAGCCAGCAATGTTATTATCCGCTATCTGCGATTCCGGCTTGGTGATGTGAATAAACTTGAAGAAGATGCCATTACTGGCAGGAATGAAGCCGATATTATCATCGACCATTGTTCAATGAGCTGGTCTGTCGACGAGACCGCTTCGTTCTATGATAATGAACGATTTACTATGCAGTGGTGCCTGATTAGTGAAAGCTTGTACCAATCGGCGCATGTCAAGGGGAATCATGGCTATGGCGGTATTTGGGGCGGGAAAGGCGCGTCGTTTCATCACAACTTGCTGGCGCATCATTCCAGCCGTAATCCGCGGTTTAACGGCAGCCGCTATCACGGCCAGCCGGAGCTGGAAATAGTCGATCACCGAAATAACGTAATTTACAATTGGGGTGGCAATAGCGCGTATGGCGGTGAGGCTGGTAATCAAAACGTAATCGCCAATTATTATAAATATGGACCAGCTACCAAGAGTAGTGTGCGCAATCGAATAGTTCAGCCGTCCGATGGATGGGGAAAATGGTATGTCGTAGATAACTATGTGTATGGCTATCCGAATATCACTGAAGATAATTGGGCCGGTGGAGTTCAGGGTGGTTATGCCACCAGCGGTCGGGTCGATCAGCCGTTCTCATTTCAACCGGTTGTAACCCACTCTGCTGAAATCGCTTATGAATTGGTTCTGGCCGATGCTGGCGCTTCGCTCCCGGTCAAGGACTCGCTTGATACTCGAATAATCAATGAAGTGCGGACAGGCACGGCGACATATGGCGGTGTGTGGGGCGCTGGACTCGGCATTATCGATTCTCAGGACGAAGTCGGCGGGTGGCCGGAACTGCAATCACAGCCAGCCCCACTCGATTCCGACTCCGATGGTATGTCTGATGCATGGGAGATCGCCCATGGTCTGAGCATCTCCGATCCTGACGATCGTAACGACGTTTTCGATAACGCTGGTTATACCAATCTGGAAACCTATTTGAATGAATTATGTGTCCGCATTGATTTTATCACAGCACCGGGCCAATTGCAGGCGTTTGCTATTTCAACGAATCTGATCATTTTGACCTGGAAGGAAAGCAGTGCGAATGAAACCGGATTTGTGATTGAACGGTCAACGGAAAATGCCGACAATTTTTCCGAAATCGCCACTGTGGCCGCCAATGATACCAGTTTTCAGGATGACAGCGTGACTTCCGGCGTTCACTATTTTTACCGGGTTCGTGCAATCAATGAACAGACACGGTCGTTCTATACCAATATTGCTGATGCGGTGACTACAAATTCCGACGGCTCTTCGCTAAAGGCTGAGCATCCATCACCAGCGGATAATGCAACCGATGTCAGCGTTGTAGATACTTTACGCTGGACCGCCGGTTTGGCGGCGACTTCCCATAATGTGTATTTCGGACACGTAAATCCACCTGATTTTCAAGGTAATTTTACCGTTTCTGAATTCAATCCAAACGGTATGTTGGATGGTACCACCTATTATTGGCAAATCGATGAAGTTAACGATGCGGGAACCACAACCGGCGATCTGTGGCAATTTACCACAGAGGCGATTGCTCAGGAATTAATCGTAAATCTTCCGTTTAATGATGGTAGCGGTTCGTTTGCTAATGATCAGTCGGGTAACAAGAATTACGGTTACCTGAAAAATATGTCTGCTGCCAATTGGGTGGATGGCGTTGCCGGCAAAGCGTTGGAATTCGACGGTCAGGACGAGTATGTGCGCATTAATTATAAAGAGATATTTGATTTCAATATTGGAAGTTTCACAATTGCCTTTTGGTTAAAACAATCAAATCGCGATCTCCCGATGCCCTGGTTTTCGAAACAGCCGTACGAATCCGATGTTTGCGAAAGCGGTTACGCCATGTACCATGATGGAACCGGTCAGGTTTTGTTTCGTGTAACGGACAATGAAATTTCATCGCAAGTGAGCGCCAGTGATAGTTTGTTTGTTTCCGGTAATTGGGAATTTATCACTGCTGTTCGAAACAGCAAGACGCGGCAATTGCTACTTTATGCTAATGGCGAACTTGTGGCAAGCGCAATGGACAGTTGCCGGAATATTGCTTCCAATTCACACCTGTTCCTTGGCAGCGATGCCGCACAACAGCACTTCTTTGTAGGCGCGATAGATGAGTTCCGTGTCTATAATTATGCGCTGGATCAGGATGAAATTAAGTCGTTATTCAATACGTATTATACAGATGTTTCTGGCGCTCCCGGAGCTGACCGATTTGAGTTCGATATGCACAATTACCCGAATCCGTTCAATCCGGCAACACAAATAATGTACACCGTACCCGCTTTTGCCTATGTGAATTTAGCGGTATTCAATCTGTTGGGGCAAGAAATTCAGGCGCTTGTGGATGAAACAAAACCCGCTGGTTACTATTCAGTGAAATTTGAAGGTTTACATTTGAATAGCGGTATTTATGTAATCCGCCTGCGAATTGGTGATCGGGTGTTAAACAGAAAAATGGCGCTTGTGCGTTAGTTCGGATTGATTCAGACTTCCAATGTTTCAAAAACTGCGGAAGTCTAAATTACGGATGAAAAATAAATCAAAAGGATTTAATTATAATGAGATGTCCCCATCTCAAGTTTGTTCTCCCAATTCTTCTCATCTTGGTTTTCACACACACATCGCTCGCACAACCTCACGCTGATCTAATCGTCGATGCAGCAGGGAATGGTGATTACAAGACGATAAGCGATGCCATCAGTTCGTTATCGATGTATCCGTACCAACGCACAATTATTTTCATCCGTAATGGTGTATACGACGAAAAGATTCGGATTGAACAACATTATATCACGCTGCGTGGCGAAAATCGTGAAAGTACGATTATCCGTTACAATCAACTCCGCGAAACCTGGAACAACGCCAGAGATTATATCGGACCGGGCGTCATCAATATCGATGGTGACGATATTGTGCTCGATAATCTGACCATCGAGAATACACAACCGGAAATCGGTCCGCATGCATTTGCCGTTTATGGATTAACCGGAACGCGAACGATTATTATCAACTGCAATGTGATCAGCAAAGGGGCGGATACTGTATCGCTGTGGAATTACAAGCATGGCATGTACTATCACGCCAATTGCCGGTTTGAAGGCGCGGTCGATTTTGTCTGTCCCCGCGGTTGGTGTTTTGTGCGCGATTGTGCATTTTACGAAGTGAAACAAACGGCGGCGCTGTGGCATGCGGGAAATTATGATCCGGATCAAAAGTTCGTCATTCGGAATTCATCGTTTGATGGCGTGGAAGGATTCGAGCTTGGTCGGCATCATTACGAAGCGCAATTCTATCTGCTCGATTGCCGCTTCACCGATGCGATGGTTGATCGGCCAATTTATTGGCGCAAAAGTGATGATCCCGACAAAAACAATCCATATTACGAAGGCGACAGGACATATTTTTATCACTGTCAAAAAGCCGGTCAGCCATACGATTGGTATGCGGACAATCTTCGTGAAGCAGCCGGTCAACCCACACCGGGGCAGATCACGCCGGCCTGGACATTTGGCGGCGTCTGGAATCCGGAATCAACGGAACCGATTCGTGTGATTAACTATCAGATTGATCATTCATCACTCATATTAACGTTCAACGAAATTGTGACAGTGCGTGGTAAGCCACAGTTTCGAACAAAATCGGGTATTCAATTTGAAATTATGATACAGCGTTTTACGGATATCAATCGTCTTACATTCAAAGCAGTAGAGCCTTTTAATAAAACAGATTTGAGTGGCGAGTGTACGATGTTGGGTGGTGATATTGTGAATTCAATAGCGTCAGTTCAGGAACGTTCGATTGGACCAATCTTTCGTGTTAGGCAAAATAAGCGAAACTGAATTTTCTGAATTTTAAATTGTAATCCCAAAATACCCACCTTTCTGATTTCCAGTAAATTAAAGAAGACTTGGAACCAGAATAATTTTTTTGTGTATTTTGTGTGGTTTGTGGTAGAAAAGCTTAATAATAACATATAAATTTAGTGAATAATTCACGCCAACTGAAAATTGTTAAATGAATACGACAATGAATTTGGAGTTCTCCACATGAAAGCTTGTTTTTTTATGATTCTGGCGACATTCTGTTTTATCTCGATCTCCTTCTCCCAACCACGGACATCCGATCAAGGCAACGGCACATATCGTAATCCTATAATTTTCGCGGACTATTCCGATCCTGACGTTATTCGTGTAGGCGCCGATTTTTATCTGACATCTTCCAGTTTCAACTGTTTCCCCGGACTACCGATTCTGCATTCGAATGATCTTGTCAATTGGACCATCATCAATCATGCGATTGACAATTTTCCGGACGAGGCGTTTAATATTCCGCAACATGGCAACGGCATCTGGGCGCCGGCGTTACGGTACCATGATGGCGCTTACTATATTTACTATGGCGACCCGGATCGCGGAATCTATATGCTCAAAACCACCGATCCCGCAGGCAAATGGGATGCCCCGGTTCTCGTCAAGAAAGCGTATGGGAATATCGATCCCTGTCCGCTCTGGGATGATGATGGCAAAGTGTACCTGGTGCATGCATTTGCCCATAGCCGTGCGGGTGTGAACAGCCTGCTTCAGGTTAACGAGCTGTCACCCGATGGAACGTCAGTCGTGGATAAGGGCACCATTGTTTTTGATGGTCATAAAGATCAGCCGACAATCGAAGGCCCCAAATTTTATAAACGAAATGGTTATTATTATATTTTTGCACCGGCCGGAGGCGTAGCAACCGGCTGGCAAACAGTGTTGCGCTCTAAAAATGTGTTTGGTCCGTATGAAGAAAAAATCGTACTTGCTCAGGGGAAAACAACAGTAAACGGTCCGCACCAGGGCGGTTATGTGGAGTTAGAGAATGGTGATGGTTGGTTTGTACATTTTCAGGAAAAACAGCCATACGGACGAATCGTGCATTTGGAACCGGTCGCCTGGCGAAATGATTGGCCGGTGATTGGCGCTGATCCGGATAGCGATGGTACCGGTGAGCCCGTCTATTCATTTAATAAACCGGATGTCGGGAGTAGCTTTCCTGTTTTGGTGCCACAGACATCCGATGAATTCAAGCTGGCTGAATTGGGAAAGCAATGGCAGTGGCAGGCGAACTTCCAGTTAAGTTGGTATTCGTTGACCGAAAATCCGGGTCACCTTCGTTTATATTCCCAGCCCATGCCGAGCGACTGGCTGGATTTTTGGCATGTACCTCATCTCCTGTTACAAAAAATGCCAGCGCCCGAGTTTACCGTAACAGCAAAACTGAAACTAACAACCAAAACAATAAATGAACGTGCCGGTGTTGTTGTGATGGGCATGGATTACGCTTATATTGCTATTACGAAAAAAGCATCCGGCTATAATATTGAGCAGGTCACCTGTCTTCAGGCGCCCGAGGATGGCAAGGAATTTCCTTTGGAAATTTTACCGATGGAGATGAATACAATATTTGTTCAGGTTCGCGTCCAGGAAGGCGGAAAATGTGCATTTCTTTATAGTTATGATGGTGAAGCATACGAGCCGATTGGTCAAACTTTCCAGGCGAAAGAAGGAAAGTGGATTGGCGCTAAAATCGGCGTTTTCGCAACCACGCCGGCAAATGATACGCAAGGTGGTTTTGCTGATTTTGATTTTTTCCGTGTTAATTGATGGGTGGTTTTTCTCGTTTCAAACTGAGAGAATTCTAATTGACTTTTGCGTTTAATAGTTTTATTCATGAAATTTTGAATGGGGGAGAGTGACGTTTTCGTTGATAATAACCGGAGATTATTTTGATGAAACGCTTTACAATCCTGTTTCTATTTATTGTTCTTATCTTTCGCTGTCAAACCACTCCTGTAGTGGATGTCTATCTGATTGGTGATTCAACCATGGCCAACAAACCGCTGGAAGGGAATCCCGAACGTGGCTGGGGGCAAATGCTGCCTGAATTTTTCAAAGAAAATGTGCGAATTCACAACCATGCCCGGAATGGCCGTAGTACAAAGAGTTTTATTAATGAAGGCAGGTGGCAGATCGTGCTTGACTCGTTAAAATCTGGCGATTATGTGATGATCCAGTTTGGTCACAACGATCAGAAAGATTATGACACGACACGTTATGCCGCTCCACATGGCGCCTATAAGAATAATCTCCGGCAATTTGTGGATGATACCCGAAACAAGGGCGCCATCCCAATTTTATTAACGCCCGTGATGCGCCGCAAATTTAACGACAACGACCAATTTTATGATACCCATGGCGATTATCCCGATGTCGTCTGTGAAGTCGCGAAAGAAATGAACGTCCCATTAATCGATCTGCATCAATCCAGCCGTGAATTACTCGTTGCGCTTGGCCCTGAGCGTTCCAAGGAAATATTTCTTTGGGTCGACCCCGGAAAGTACGATCGCCTCCCTGATGGCAAGCAGGATGATACACATTTTAATGAGCATGGAGCACGGGAGATCGCCAGGCTGGTTGCGAAAGGTTTGCAATCAACAGGTGTTAAATTGAAAAGATATTTAAAGAATGGGCAGAAATGAGGTTATACTTAAACACGTTCAAAATGAATATTTTAATTGAAGCCTGAGCCTGTCGAAGGCCGGCTCTAAACGGTTGACCATTAATGCATGAAATTACGTTATAATTAAATGTCACAATATATCCACTTTTGTTGCAGTTATTCATTGTTGCCTTCGACAGGCTCAGGCAACGAACAGTTTGAACTTATTCTACATAAAATCGAGCAATGAAAAGTCATTCAGAGTCATCCATGAAACAATTCCTCATAATTTTTGTTTCGATATTGACGCTCAGTCCGGTTATCGCGCAGGACAACTATCAAATTATGGATTGGAAAACCGATCAATCCGTCCGCACGTACCTGCTCTATAAAATTCACAAACAGTACGATCAACGCCGAAGCGCCATTCAAAACGCACTCAAGTCGCCTTCAGCAATGGAAGTGTATCGTGATTCATGCCGTGCCAGGTACAGGCGATTGTTGGGAGCATTCCCGGAAAAGACGCCGCTGAATCCGCAAATAACCAGAATGTCCATGAATGATGGCTTTCGTTTGGAGAATGTGATATATAAATCACGTCCCAATCATCATGTGACTGCAAATTTGTACGTTCCGGATGGCAGGGGACCATTTCCCGGCGTGTTGTTTTTTTGTGGGCATGAAATGACCTCCAAAGCAACGGAGTCGTACCAGAAAACAGCGATCCTGTTCGCCAAAAACGGATTTGTGGTACTGGTGATTGATCCGATTTCTCAGGGAGAACGCGTTCAGTTTACCGATGAAAATGGCAAACGCATATTGCGCGGCAGCACAACCGAACATACATTGCTCAATGCCGGCGCCAATCTGGTTGGTACGAATGTAGTCACATACGAACTGTACGATAATGTAAGAAGTCTCGACTACCTGTTGACCAGGCCGGAAGTTGATCCCGATCGAATTGGTTGTCTCGGCAATTCGGGAGGCGGCTCGCAAACACAGTACTTCGTCGGATTTGATGATCGTGTCAAGGTAGCGGCGCCATGCTGTAATATTTCACGTCGTGAACGAAATTTGGAACTGACTGGCGCGAATGATGGCTGTCAACAAATGCCGTTTGAAGGCCGAGAAATGTTGGAGATTGGTGATTTCCTCATCATGTTTGCGCCCAAACCATTGCTCATCCTTGCTGGCACGCTGGATTTCGTTGATTACTATGGAACGGAGCAAACATTCGAAGAGCTCCGTCAAGCTTACAACACGATGGGCTATCCGGAAAATGTCAGTTTATTTGCCGTAGACGATGGTCACGGTATATCCCAACCCAAGCGGGAAGCCGCGGTTCGCTGGTTCAGGCGCTGGTTTTATCAGGACGATTCAGCGATTCATGAAAATAATTTGGAAACATTACCGGAAGAATCACTCAATTGTACACCGGATGGTCAGGTGAATGCAATGTTTTCCAATGAAGTGAATGTCCAGCACATTAACATGAAACTTGCAAACGATTACCGACTGATGCGCGAAAATTTCTGCAAGCATAGCTCACCAGAGATTTTTGAAAATAAAATTCGGAAACTGCTTGGTCTGGGGGAAGTCAACAAAACCGTCAATGTAGAAATAGTTCGCTGTGATACAATTCAGCAGCGCACGCTGCAACGCCTGATCATCAGGCGGACCGGAGAAATCCCGTTGCCCTGCCTGATGTACTCGCCGATCGGGAAGCAACAAGCAGAAGTTATCTTGTGGTTGAATAGTCAGGGGAAAGCAGCGATTGCCGCTCATGATTCACTCTTTCTGCCGTATGTAAGCACGGGTTCCACAGTACTGATTGCTGATCTGCGTTGCATAGGTGAAACAACAGACAGACCCGAGTACAATCACTGGAAATACTACAATGACGAGTATAACAATGCCAGCTTCTGCCTGCACCTTGGTGAAACGCTTGTCGGGCAACGGGTTGTGGATATTTTTACGCTACTTGACTTTTTAGAGCAACATACGAACATTGGTGATTTGCCGATAACAATCATCGCAAACGAACGCGCCGCATTGCCAGCTTTGCACGCTGCTGCGTTGGATAAGCGAATCCACATACTAAAATTATCTGACACCATTCGATCTTACATGGAAATTTTAGAGCGCCCGATGGAAAAGAACTGGTATTCCTATGTGATTCCCAACGCATTGCTTTATTATGATGTGCCGGATTTGGTTGCCTTTCGGAATGATTTGGAAGTGCAATATGATGTTGATCAGTAATTATACTTCAAACGGTTATATTTCAAACATATTTTTTGAGTGATGAGTTCAATGCCTATCCTCTATCTACGCTATTAGCTTTTGGCCATTAGCCAAAAGCCAAAGCCAAAAGCGACCAATATTATGATCATTGATTGGATTGCATAATTATTCAATTTACGGCAGTGTTCAATATATAAAAATTCGCCAGGACTGAACAGTTGTGCGAATATTGTCGCAATTTGGTACAGTCTAAACCCGTTATTCAGTTTGGAATTAAGGGATGTATAAATAGTTGAACTGACAATTGTCTTCAAAAAACATTAAGCCCATTGTTAATAATGGGTTTTTTTATGGCCTTGCTGCGGCATCGATGAGCGTAATTGCATTCACATAAATTGTACCAGGGAATATTCAATTTAACAAATAAGTAACAGCCTGTTAAAATCAGTTGGATTTTCTGGCACTATAATTGTAAATTGTTCCTTTTGTGAATCTGTTTTGGAGAGCGGTATGAGAAAATTATTTTTTATGATGATCCTGCTATTCGGATTGAGTACGACCTATTCCCAGGCCGATCAGGTCAGTATCCATATGGGATTGTACAACAGTAACATCAAAATATTCTTTATCAACGATTTTGATTTGACTCAAACCGGGAATAGTCCGCCGTTGTTTTGGGTCGATTTAGTCAACTCCGGAGATACAATCCGAATTTCAATTCAACTCTCAATTACCTACAACAGCTTGTCCAGCGGCGAAACGGAGCTTGCCAGCGGTGAAACAGCGCCGTTCATTTTGCCGCCCGGTCTCACTCGTATCAACAATCAGAATTTATTCTCAGATCAAGACACTTATGGATTGCACAATTATGTTGTTAATGACGATGCTGCTGACGATTTGCTCGATGTGATTTATGGCACAGGACGATTGCCACGAGGCATTTATGCGTTTAAAATTACATCTGCTTCCCACGATTCAATCGGGAGTGTCAACAATGAAATTCTGGAAGTTGAAGTTGGCGATCTGACGACACTGGATTTAATTGCGCCCGGCAATGAGGCAGATGAAACGGACCTCATGGAAATTTATACCGTGCTGCCATTTTTCCGTTGGGAGTCGGATGGTACGGAATTCCGAATCCGCGTTTGCGAAAAACTATCCACGAATTCATCGCCTGAAGATGTGATGAATAATGAACCCCGGTTGGAAACCACCCTGGAGTCAACATTTTTTCAATATCCGGCCACGGAGGCATTTCCGCTTACAGAAGGGCATAATTACTATTGGCAAATTACGGCAATTACCCCGTCTTCGAGTGGACCGGTTGAGTTGGAGAGTGAAATTTGGGGATTCAAAGTTGCCGATTTCAGTCAGGGAAGCACTGCATTGACGCAACAACAGATCCTTAACTATCTCCGATTGTTGCTGGGCGACGATGCCATCGATGAGCTTTTTAATGAAAGCGGTGAAATGAATGGATTTCATTCCACCGGCACCATTCTGCAAAATAGTAACCAAATTAATACTCAGGATTTAAATCAATTCATCGAGCAATTCATGACCGGAAACGTGAAAATAAATGGCTTTGCAATCGAGTAGTTGAGGATTCACATGAAAAAATACTTATATATTTTCCTTTTATTATTGGTTGTTTCCACGCTGTTATATGCCGCAGAAACGAAGGATGTCGCTATTATTTTGAAATATCGCGGTGATGTCAAGATTGGCATGGATGAGCCGGTCAAATGGCAGGATGCCCAAAAAGCAATGCGTTTGAATTCCGGCAATATCATCCGCACCCGTGACGATGGCTACGCTGCCATCATGTTTTCAGATGATAAAAGCCTGCTGAAAGTCCGCGAGAATTCACTCGTGGCAATTGGTGGCATACGCGACAAAGCATCGATCACGAAACGGTTACGATGTAATCTCGGAGAAATTTGGGTGAAGGTTGCCAAACAGCAATCAGCCTTTGAAGTGGAAACACCTTCCGGTATGGCAACGGTGAAGGGGACGGAATTTTATGAAATTGTGGAACGTAATAGCAGGTCGATTATCATTTGTATCGAAGGCTCAATTCTCTTTGCTAATAAATTGGGCGATGTCCTGGTAAAAGCAGGGGAGACCGGCGAGGCAACTCCGGATTCCGCACCCAAAAAACACAAAACCCAAAGCGACGAAATACCCACCTGGGCTCGTGATGGCGGTGATACCGGAAAACTTGAATTTGAGTTTGAAGATGTTGATGGGAAAAAGAAACTTATTAAAATAGACTACGACAACAATTAACACATTTCTGGCATGAGATTCACGATGACAGCATATTCTCGCTATTTGATTATTATTGTGATGGTGTTGTTGACTGTTTTTAACGGATTCAACACAAATTTGTTAATAGCCCAGCAACCAATATTAATTCATTTCCCGGTGGAAACTGGTTTTGTGGGCGAATCCATTCCGATAGAAGCGCATTTCGAACAATCGACAATTCAGGTAATTTATGCCCGGCTGTATTATCGCGTGCAGGGAAGCCAGGCTTTTCAACATGTTGATATGCAGGAGCAAGCCGATGGCTACGCCGCCGAAATTCCCGCCAGAGAGGTAAAAGAGCCGGCAATGGAATATTTCGTTGCGGCAGTGCTGAGAACGGAAGAAATGGTGACGAGTCCTGCACACAATCCGTATTATAATCCTTATGAGATAACGATTCTTAAACGCCAGCACGAACCTGCAGTAGCAAAACCAGAGGTTACACCTGAAAAGGTGCCGGAAGCTGCGCCTCCTAAAAAACAGATGCGAATTATACCAACCAGTCAGATCTCTTTTATGATATTGAATCCTGATCCCAATTCCACCATTGAGGCGGATGATGCGTTCATCGTGATTTCAACACTGATTGAAAAAGGCGATATCGATAAATCATCGATACGACTTACATTTGATGGCAAGGATGTCACTCCACAAATTGTGGTGACGGATTATATGATGACCTATGTGCCTGAAAATATTTCAGCAGGCAGGCATCGCGTGAATGTGCAGGCAAATGATACTACGGGAACGGAACTAAAGCCGCTGCAATGGAGTTTTTGGGTGAATCGCGAAGGAGAGTTTACGCAAGCGCCTAAAAAATCGATCCCGATTGATGGACGTTTCTTCACAGATATAAAAAACGAGAATGTGAGTGATAGTACCCGAACCACGCTGACGACCGGACTTGATTTTAACGGGGAATATAAAAGCATTCAGTATCGTGGTCACATGTTTATTACCTCGCGAGAGGATCAGGAATATCAACCGCGTAATCGTTTTTTGTTGGATGTCGGGACATCGCGGATAGGTGTCCGACTTGGGGATATGTATCCACGGTTCAATGATTTGATTCTCTGGGGCAAACGAGTGAGGGGGATTAATGCATATCTGAAATTTGGATTTTTCAATCTTGAATATGTGCATGGCGAGACCAATCGGGCGATTCAGGGAAAACCGTACGCTTTGCTTGTCAATATCACCGGTGACACGGTCAAAAATGCTTTTGGACAACCGTTATGGCTTCATCCGACGACAGGAGATACTGTTCAGTCAACCGATGGGATTTATCGTTATGGAACGTATAAACAAAATTTAATGGGAGTGCGGCCAAGTTTTGGTAGCGGTGATCGATTTCAGTTGGGTTTGAATTACATTAAAGTGAAGGATGATCTGAATTCCATTCAATACGGAATCAATCCCAAAGACAATATTGTGGTTGGGCCGGATATTTACATTGCGCTTTGCGATAAACAGATTGAGCTGGACGCTGGCATGGCGCTCAGTCTCATCACCAATGATATATCCGAGGGTGTCGTAACAAAGGCCGAAATTGATTCCAGCTTTGATACCGATATCCCATTTGATCCGACAGACTATGAAAAATACATTATTATTAATACCAGTACAACCCCGATTGATCCGATGAAAAAGACATCGCTTGCTTATAACGTGAACTTTAAGTGGCGGGTCTCCAATAATACATTTCGCATCCGTTACAAATCGATCGGATCCGAATATCTTTCGCTGGGGAACACATTCCTGAGAAAAGATATTGCCGGATTTTCCTTCTCGGACAGGATACAGGTATATCGCAATCAGGTGTATGTAACATTGGGACTTGACAACTTTGTGGATGGAATCAACGAAAAAGATGATGGCAATCCGGCAACTGAACCGATTGATCTGATGATGTTTAATGTGGGGATTTCATACTTTCCGCGCAATAAAATGTTGCCGAGAATCAACCTGAATATTAAGGACCATAATCGTGATAATGGTTTAAGTACGGGCGCAGAAGCAAATCCCGTTCAAAACAAAACCCAGGATATTTCGCTGCAAATTGGCTATGATTTCCGGCTGTACGAGATGGATCACACAGTCAATTTTAGTTTGATTGGTTCTGATAGAATTGATGAATTTAATCCTGCAACAGCAAATATCAACAACAATAACAAATTATTTTCGTTGCAAACACGATATATTATTCCACTCACAACAACCTTTACATTTGCAAGAAATCAGAGCAGTACAGGACAGGGGATCGCCAACGAATACACGTTTGATTATACACTTGTTAGTTTTCATGCGTCCTACTTTTTGTTGAACCGCAAATTAAAACTGACCGGTGGTTTGAATAATACATCTGCTGTTGGAAGCCGACCAAGTGTTGTCATTGATCCGGTGACGTCGAATCCTGTGTTTGTGAATGATGAATATACAAATTTTAAACGGCTGGCATTTGAAGCCGGAACAAGTTATCAAATTTCCCAAAATCAATATGTCATTCTGGACACTCGTTTCATTCAGTTTGATGATCAGGTGACACGTTCGTATAACGATAGTATTATCCGATTACGCTATGAATATAAATACTAACGAAAAAAATACAGATATAAAACAAGGCAGTTGGATATTATCTTTGCTGCCTTTTTTATTGAAACAAGATAGATTTAAAAAGCTCCGTACTAATAAATGGATTCAGGCTGGCACGATTGTCGTAATTGCTATGTTCATCGCCTATTTCAGCATGTTCGCTGGCTGGCAGGATAATATTGAATTGAAGTTAGTCGATCTGCGCTTCCGAATGCGCGGCGAAATGCCGGTTGATAGTTCCGACATTGTGATTGTAGCAATTGATGAGCAATCTTTCATTAGCCTGCAGAAAAAATGGCCGTTCCCACGCAGTTATTATGCCCGTGCAATTCGCAATCTGTCAGAAGCAGGCGCCAGACTTATCATCTTTGATGTGCAATTTTTAGAGCCTGCGGATAATGGGCAGGATGATGTGGAATTGGCTGCCGCTACCAAACAAGGGACTGATGTAATCTTTGCTGGACAGATCGCTTTCGAAATTGCTAGTCTCAATACATTCAACCCGTTGGTTGTAAAGCCACTTAAATCCTTATTAGATGCTGGCGCTGATTGGGCATATGTAAATATCGATGAAGATGCGGATGGCTTTATTCGCCGCTACCGATTGTTTCTACGCAAAGTAGATCATCTCTATTTTCCGCTGGCCCTGAAGGCGCTTCAAGTGCTGCAAAAAACCGAAAATGATTCAATACATGTTGAACAGCAAGACTCGATTATAGTCGGAAATTTTACAATCCCGGTATACAACAATAATTCCATGCTTATCAATTATTACGGTCCTACCGAAACGTTTCCGACCTATTCTTTCGCCAGTATTCTCGATGATGCAGAATTCGACCTGTCTGAAGATGAAGATACCGATATTTTTGATATTCAGAAAGAATCAGGTATTTTTAAAGATAAAATAGTCCTGATTGGCGCTTCGGCAGAAGACCTGCAAGACAATAAGTTTACTCCATTTTTTGATCATAATGGCGCGAAACGAAAAATGCCTGGGGTGGAAATCATTGCCAATGCGTTGAACACGATGTTAAACAGCAATTATATTTACCCCCTTTCATCACGATTGGAATTTTTGATTGTACTTATTTTTAGTATTGCAGCAGTAATTTTTTCAAAGAAATTGAAGCCATATCTTGGATTGTTAAGTAGTGTCACCTTGATTGGATTATTTTTACTATTTTGCTTTTTTATTTTTACACGCTATAATTTACTTGCAAATATAACGTTGCCTGTGCTGGCATTTACGTTGAGTTTCAGTATGGGAACCATTAATCAGGTACTCACCGAGCAACGTGAAAAAGGAGTCATCCGCCGAACGTTTCAGCAGTATGTCGCCCGCAGTGTCGTCGATACAATGCTCAAATCCGGCGAGCTTCCCAGGTTCGGAGGCGAGCGCCGTCATCTAACCGTGCTGTTTTCTGATATTCGCTCGTTTACAACATTCAGCGAAAAGTACCCCCCGGAGATTGTTGTTCAGCGACTTTCGGAGTACCTGTCGGCAATGGTGGATGTAATTTTTAAACATGATGGTACCCTGGACAAATTTGTTGGTGATGAGGTAATGGCGCTATATGGAGCGCCGCATTATTATGAGAATCATGCCGAAAATGCTTGCAACACTGCACTGGAAATGATTGCCGAACTGGATTACCTTAAAAACAAATGGGCGCTTGAAAAAGTGGAAGGATTTAATATCGGGATTGGGATTAATACTGGCAATGTTCTGGTTGGCAATTTGGGATCGGTTCAGTTGTTTGATTATACGGTGATCGGCGACGAAGTCAATTTAGGCGCCCGGCTTGAAGGCGCAAATAAATTCTATTCGACGACAATTATTATCAGTGAATCCACTTACAATGAAGTGCGAAAAAAGGCGCTTATGCGGGAATTGGATATTGTGCGTGTAAAAGGTAAGACCAAACCAGTCAGGATTTATGAACTGTGTGGCATGCACTCCCTACCAACGATTGTTACGGATTTGCTCATTAAAACCTACGGTTATGGTCTGGAATTGTATCGTCAACGAAAATGGGAGCTTGCACTCAAACAATTCCGGGACGTCCTGCATCATTTCCCCGAAGATGGACCGACTCTCCTACAAATGCAACGCTGCATTCGGTACATGAAACATCCCCCTCCGGAAAATTGGGATAGTATTGTTGATTTTTCATCAAAGTGATTTGGCATACAGATTTAAGCAAGGTCAACTGATATTTAGTCGAAGCAAAGAGTGGTTTAATAAAAACCTGTCCGGAAAATTGTCCATCCCGAAAAAAACTTGACAATGTCCAATTTTTTCGATATATTCAAAAATTCATTAATTCTAACAACATGCCCCTGTAGCTCACCAGGACAGAGCAACGGTTTCCTAAACCGTGTGTAGCAGGTTCAAGTCCTGCCAGGGGTACTTATTTTTCCAGTAATAACTGCAAGGGAAATCGTCCATCTACACTTGTCCGCGTTTGTATGTTTTCGAAAGCTCATGAATTTTCATCCCCTTCCCGAATTACTATAAAAAAAACTTGACAATAAGGCAGGAAATCAATATATTATCTGATTATTTTCAACGCTGTAATGAATGCCAGTTGTTTTGTTTCGTCGGAGGGATGAAAGAATGGTGCCATGCAGCTATGAATCAAAAGCAGCAATTGATAAAAAATAAGGAAGTAAAACATGCTAAAGCCCCGGAAAAGACTTACGAAACGTCAGATGAAAGAAGACAAACTCGTTACATATTACTTCAAATCAGTTGATTATATCAATCAAAATTCAAAGCTGGTTACCGGAATATTGTTGGGAATTATTGCTATAGTTGTAATTAGTTATTTTGTGGTTCATAGTCGTCAAGCGGCTGAGATGAATGCATCAGTCGAATTGAGTAAGGCCCAGGCTGAATTGCAGAATGGCAATAAGGAAACAGCAGTTGCAGTACTTCGGGCAATGATAAATAATTTTAGTGGTACGGAAAATGCCGGTCGTGGAGTGTTCTACCTGGCGAACATTCAATACGAATCGGGTGAATATGACGAAGCACTTTCGCTCTACAAAAAGTATATTGATGATTATGGTGATGATGTTATTATTGCCAGTTCATCCTACTCAGGGGCAGCAGCATGTTATGAACAAAAAGCAGATTATGTGAATGCCGCCAAGTTTTATTTAAAAGGTGCGGATAAGTATGCAATAAGTTTCGAAGCTCCTGAACAATTAATGAATGCAGCACGATGTTATAAATTAGCTGATGATAAAACAAAAGCCAAACAGGTTTATCAACGGTTGATTGATGACTACCCGGATGCACGACAGAAACGTGATGCTGAAATGTTTCTTAGTGCGTTGAATGGTTGATATCAATGGAGTTGTCTGCATTCATAAAATCGGCTTTGTTCTTACTATATCTTATATTTGTTTTAAAATTAAAATTTTAGCCAATTAATCAATGATTTTATGAATGTGTGTGGTTAGATTTCTCTTGCATTATAGAAATTATTTTATTATATTTAGGGCTAAAGTGGGTCAAAAAACCCACTTTTTTGTTATCTATAAACCAGGATTATGAATATTCAGCAAAAAATAAACAGGATCAGAGAAATTATAATGCCTGTCCTCGACGAGCAAAACGTCGAGTTGGTTGACATTGAATTGAAGGGCTCGGTCGGGAGTTTGTTACTGCGAATTTATGTCGATACAGATGAAGGTATTTCGCTTTCCCAGTGTTCAGCGATTAGTCGCAATGTCTCCGATCTGCTGGATATTCATGATGAGATACCCGGCAAGTATCGTCTGGATGTTTCATCTCCGGGTGTTGATCGACCGCTGCGTAAGATTCGTGATTTTCAACGAAACATCGATCGTGATGTCCTCATTGTTCGCGATGAAGGGGTGGATATAATCGGCAAAATAATAAGCGCTAACGATAACATCGTTGTTGTAAAAACAAATCAGGACGAGATGTCGATTCCGTTTGAAACTATTCAATACGGAAAAATTAGGTTGAAATGGTAAGTTAGACTGGATTATGAATACACATAATTGTGAAAAGTAACAGCACCCTTTGTTTTACATTAAAACGATGGACTTTTATATCTATATAATTCAGGCTATCTGAATCCCTAACTTGAATTATTCACAAATTTCCAAAAAAGTGTGTTTAATTCATTATTAATGTGAAGATTATTTGGATTTCCTAAAATAAACTGAGTTAGATACACTGAATTTGAAATCATGCCCAGTCTGTTTACCTTAATATATTTAAATTATTGAAACTGGACAGGCAACATTCAA
>JAFGDW010000063.1 GCA_016931935.1 Candidatus Zhuqueibacterota bacterium
CATTGCATGGGGCTCGGCTTACAGTACGCCGCAATGGATCACCATCGATCTTGAAGATACATGCACTATTGGCCGGATCGTTTTGAACTGGGAAAGTACGTATGGCACCGTTTATGAAATCCGGGTATCGAACAATAATAGCAGTTGGACAACCATCTACAGCACAAGCAGCGGCGACGGTGGTATCGATGATGTGGATGTGTCCGGTGTCGGCCGTTACGTGCAGATGTATGGCATTACCAGCAGCCTGCCCTATGGCTTTTGTATCAGGGAATTTGAAATTTACGGATATCCGGTGCTGGCAAAACGGTCGGAAAGAACGGTTGATAATACTCCGATCGTACCGAGTTTGTACACACTTTATCAGAACTACCCCAATCCGTTTAATCCCAAAACAACTATTGAATACGACATACCGGAGTCCGAACACGTAACATTGACCGTGTTCAATATGCACGGTGAACATGTAGTGACCATCCAAAACGGTTATCAGCCTGGCGGCCATTACCGGGTGATGTGGGATGGCCGGGATGAAAACGGCAGGCTCACCGCGAGCGGAATTTATGTCTACAAACTGGCAGCAGGTAATTTTGTTGCGGCAAAGAAAATGCTGTTTGTGCGATAGCGCAATATTGCCGAAACAACGCCATTGCTCAATGCGGTATTATTTTCACTGTGAATAAAAACAATCTTGTGATCGGCATCCACGATACGTAACCTGGATAAACCAGAATAAAAAAAATACAGACAGGATACCGGGATTTCACGGATTTGCAGGATTTATAGGTATCATCCGGTTGATCCCACTCATCCTGTTATCCTGTCTAAATTTTAATTTGAATGTTCTGCCAATCGAAGATCCGCCCTCTTTTTGGTGGATCGAAGATCCGCCCTCTTTTTGGTGGATCGAAGATCCGCCCTCTTTTTGGCGGATCGAATGTCCGGCATTTCTCCCAATCCTGGTATCAGAATATCTTGATTTCATCCGTTTTTTTTGATATATTACGCAAAGGTAACTGAACCAGTCGGAGCAATGCTGCAATCATGAAGCCCAGACATGCCTGTTTTTTATTGTTTTCACTCTCACTGCTGCTTGTCAGCCTGTCAATCGCATCCACGGATTCGTCCATCCGGCATCGCTACAATCATATCCTAAAACACAGCAGCGATCAGCCCGATAGCGCCACAATCAACCAACTACAACAACTCATCGAATCGGACTGGACATTTCACGACGCCTATGTCGAACTTTACTACCGGTATCAGCAGCACCATCAACCGGATACAGCCATTCACTATTTTAGCCACTTGCTGGAAAGCAACCCCAATAATCCATACGCCCGTTTTGCACTCGGCCTGGTTTTAAAAAAACAGGGCGCACACGATCGGGCGGCCGATCTCTTCAAGCACGCGATTCAGCTATCTCCCTCCTACTCCAGTCCGTATAAATCGTTAATGATGCTTTATTGTGATAATAACGCCATGGCCGACGCTCAAGCCAGCCTTGATGAAATACGCAGCAAATACGGCGAAACAGCAGCGCTCCATTACGGACAGGGCTATCTGTACATTCGTCAAAACAAGTGGGAAGCAGCGGAGCAACGTTTAACCCGGGCATTTGAACTGGACAGCACAATCCTGGACATTTTCATTCTTAAAGGCGTTATCTGTTTTTATACCAGCAATTTCGACCGACTGTATGACGTCAGCCAACAAGGGTATAAACGAGCACAACGAATGGAAAATATGGCTTACCAAAGCCGTTTTCTCGGGAATATGGGAATGGCTCGGTCGCATGCAGGCAAGCTTCATGAAGGAATAGCTTTTGAAGAACAGGCATTAATGCTCGCCCGGCAAATTGGGGAAGAGACTGAAATTACACGCAATATCAATAATCTGGGAGTCGATTATCGCAATCTCGGAAATTACCTTAAGGCATTACAATACTTTCAGGAAGCGCTGGCTGGCGCTCAGGCATTGAATGACCGCGTACGTGAAGGTCTGGCGCTTCGCAATATAGGATCTGCCTACCGGGCAATGGGTGATTTTCACAAGGCGCTTGATTATTTTAACCAGGCGCTGCCAGTGGTTGAAGAAACGCAGGACATTAACACAAAAGGCCTGTTGTTTTGGAGCCTGGGATTATTAAACTGGGATTTTGGTAATTACTATCAATCGCTTGATAATTACATAAAAGCATTGGAAATTGCCCGGGAAATGGGGAATCGTTGGGCGGAAGGTCGTTATTACACATCCATTGGGCTTATTTACTGGAATTTGGGAAATTACACCAAAGCACTCAATTATTATGAACAAGCGTTGGCAATCGCAGATGAAATTCAGGATGTGGACGGTCGCGCTCGAGTGCTAGGGAATATTGCCCTGATTTATAATAAAGTAGGTGATGATGTGAAGGCGATTGAGTACGAGCTTCAGTCACTCGCGGTGTTTCAACAGGTTGACTTAAAGGATGAAATCAGCCGAACTCTGGGAAACATCGGAATATCGTATCAAGTAATCGGCCAGTTTGATCAGGCTGCTGACTATTATCTGAAAGCAATTGAATTGAACCGTGAGATCGGCAACAAATCCGAACAGGCATATTTACTGGGGAATTTGGGAACACTCTATCAGGAACAAAAAAGTTATGATTTGGCAATCAAGCAATACAATGATGCGCTCAAAATCAGCTCCGACATCGGATTCAGCGATGCAATTATGAATCAATATATTAATTTGGGGAATATTTATCTCGAACTGAATCAATACAATCAAGCGTTTTTGAACTTCCGGCAGGCAAATCAAATTGCCACCAAATCGTATGCCTCTGGCCAAATTGTTGAGGCCGAAGTTGGGCTGGCAAATACCGAAGTCAAACGCGGGAACCGGCAATCAGCACTCGCACACTATCAACAAGCAATTATTCAACTGGAAAAAGTTCGAAATTCGTTGATGGAAGATGAATTTAAAACATCATTCATCCGGAATAATTATGCAATTTATGAGCAGATCATTGAACTCCTGGCTGATTTACATCAAACCGACCCAGCAAAGCAATATCATGAGCAGGGATTTGAATATGCAGAACGGGCAAAATCACGGGCCTTGCTGGATGTGATTAATCAGGGCCGGGCAATCCACAATCCGGAAATTATCCCGCCAGAGCTCAATGATCAATATCTCATCACTGAAAAATCGATTGAATTGAAATATGCAGCGTTGTCCGAAATTTCTAACCAGACTTCCGACGTTAAGCAGCAACAACAACGATTGCAAACTGACCTCGATGGACTGATTCGCTCACGTTCTATTCTGCTCGATAAAATGCGCGATATTTCACCTGAGTATTATGCACTTACACATCCCCAAATTCTAACTGCGCATGAAATACAACAACACGCATTAAGCCCTGGTCAAATGATATTGGAATATGCCGTGACGGATAACCATATTTTCTGTTGGCTTATTTCCCGGCAGAACATACAATTCAGCATCATTCATCTAAATCGTGTGGAATTGCGAGCAGCCATGGAGCAGGTCAGTCCAATCTTCCGGCGGACAGAATTCGAGCAGACCGGCGTTTTCGATCATCGATGGGCAAACATTAATCCCGATGCGCTTCACAATTTGTATATATATCTTATCGAACAACCAATGGGTAAAATGGGTGATAGCTGTCAAGAGCTGATTATTGTACCAGACGATATATTATTTTACATACCATTCGAAATGCTTGTGACGAATTTTGAAAACAGGCAACCACACTTTCTAATTGAGGAAGTCCCACTCTCCTATCTTCCGGCAGCGGGGATGCTCTTGTCGACTCCAAAACTGCACGCCCAACCAACGGACGACTTGCTTGCGTTCGGCAATCCCAATTTTGAGGTGGAAAAGGAGAATTCATTGCTTAAATGGCTGTTGACATTTACCGCAATGAATCCGACATTTCGGGGCAATCAATTTACAGCATTACCGGAATCCGAGCGGGAAGTTCAACAAATTGCTCAAAATTTTAAACACGCATCCTTATTTATCGGTGATGATGCTACCGAAGAGCAATTTAAACAAATGGCCGGTAACTTTCGATTCATCCATCTGGCAACCCATAACATTACGAACGACCATGAGCCGATGTACTCAAAAATCGTGCTTGCTCAAAGCGCTGATGGCAAAGATGACGGTTTTTTACAAACATATGAAATTTACAATCTTCATTTAAATGCTGAGCTTGTGGTTTTAAGCGGCTGCAATACCGGCCTGGGAAAATTGAGTCGCGGTGAAGGCTTGATTGGTATGACCCGGGCATTTTTCTATGCGGGTGCGCCAAGTTTAATTGTCAGTTTATGGTCAGTCCATGATGCTTCAACAGCAGAATTAATGAAACAATTTTACGAAAATATCGCCACTGGAATGTCAAAAACAAATGCCCTGCAACACGCCAAGATCGCTCTTATTCATTCTAACGATATCCGTCAAAATCCCTTTTATTGGGCGCCATTTATTTTAATTGGCGATGGCGGATCGATTCAACGATAAATATGAGCCTGTTCGAAAACTTTTTTTAAAATGTAGAACCGGTTTCAAACTTCCGACGTATCGCAGGCTTCGAAAGTCTCATTCCAAAATCATTTAAGACAGGCAGGTTTTCGGATAAGTACTAAATACCGCGTTTCATAAATTTGAGTCGGGTTACACACCAGTTTTCTTCAAGAAAGCTGGTGTGTTGATATGCACAATCATATATGAATTTATGAAATAGACGACTAAATGAGCCTATTCGAAATTCGATTCATCGCATCCGTTGCCTGAGCTTGTCGAAGGCAACATCGGTGCGACAGTTGAGTTCGGCACCGTTCGTGCCGCGAACAGCGTCGGCGCGCCGCTGCGAGACGGCAGGCTCAGCCGACGTTTAAACCTTAAAAGAGCTCATCAGATTGGCCGCAGATAAATGTCATCCCGAGTAAACTGAATAACCGCAATATCTCGTCATTTGATTAATTTCTCAACTCTCCCCTCCCTTTCAATCTCACTTTAATAGTGTACAGCAACTCCCCAAACTGATCGATACTACTCTGGTTATAAAAAGAAATTTTATGTAATTTCCATTTCACAATCGTAAATCATGTGAAGTAGTGAAAAAACTATAGAGATTCCACTTTCATTAAATGGAGGAAACTATGATGCATCGGATACAAATTATAATTGCGGTTGCATTGTTCACTTTCTGCATTAGTACACTGGCCATTGCCCAAAAATTCGACTTCAATAGCGGCAATACACAGGGATGGACCATGCAAGGCGCTTATGATGAAAGCCTGAATGGGCCGTATCAATCAAACTTCACGCTGTCGTGGACAAGTTTGGTAAATTACCCAACCACTGGGTCCGGTAAAGGGTCCCTATTATTTTACACAAGCGGAGGGCATGGTATTTCAGGATCATCCGGGACATACTGGATCATGCAGTTCAGCTCCCCGAATTTGTCCGGCAATTCAAGCTGGCAGAATACCACAGGTGTTTCCGCCAAGTTTGTGGATAATATGACCGTGGGTTCAACGTTGTATGCAAATATCATTATCACGGTGTACGACAAAGATCAATCCATGGATCGTTCATTCTTCAGTAATCAATTATTAAACAATCCGCTAACCTACAGTTCGTGGTTCAACGCTAATGCGGTATGGAGTAATTTGAATTTTAACTGGTCAACGATTTCAACCTTCCCCACTAACTACACAGTGAAAAAAATTACAATCCAGATAATGGGGACCATGACCGGGTTGTATGAGGGGCAGGTCGGTATTGATGAGATAGTCGGGCAAGGTGGTGGAACCACACCAACAGCGCCGGCAGCGCCCAGCAATTGTTCGACTACGCTGGTTGCACCAACGACAATCGATATTACATGGCAAGACAACAGCAATAATGAAGACAACTTTTATGTGGAAAAGAAATATCCGGATGGTACATGGATCATCGCGGGCATTGTTGGGCCAAATGTGACATATTTTCATGATCCGGGTCTCGAACCAGGCGATACATATTGTTATCGGGTACGCGCCAAAAATTCAGTGGGTTATTCCGCCTATTCCAACGAAAGTTGCAAAACCACAACGATCTCCGCCAATACACCAAGTGGCGGCAATATCATTGTTGATGTCGGCGATGGTGCTCAAATTACGTTTGATCAGGTGATCAATCCGGGAAATACCAATCTTGAATTAGCACCAGTTGGTCCGATTCCCCCAGAAAATTTTATAATTATTCCGCCGGAAGCACCGGTTTACTACGATATAAATACAACGGCTACTTTTAATGGCGCCATCCATCTTGCACTACCGTATGATGACACCGGCTTGAACTCGGAGCAGGAAGAACATCTGGGAATTTTTCATTATATTGAAGACCAGACACAATGGCTGGGAATAACCACATCTGTTGATATTGAAAATAACATGATATTTGGTGATGTCGAGCATCTTTCGGTATTCGCAGTGATGCTTGGCAGCGGTGGTAGTGGTGGAAGCAGCATCGTCACCAATTGTGAAGATTCTGGACCTGGCTCTTTACGTGATGCAATTACCAATGCCAATACTAATCCCGGGCCCGATGTCATTACATTTGAAATTCCCAATGGCGTTCCCGGACATGATGCTGATGCCGGCATCTGGATCATCCATCCGCAAAGTCAGTTACCGACAATCGCCGATCCTGAACTAATCATCAATGGCTTTTCACAGGCAGAATTTATCGGTAGCGACACCAATCCACATGGGCCGGAAATCGTGCTGGACGGTAGCGCAGCCGGTCAATATATGAGTGGTCTTTCCATTCAGGCATCCGGCGTTGAGGTACTGGGGCTGACCATCAACAATTTTTACAGTGTTGGAATTGATGTGAAGCACGTCGAGGGCGGACGAATCGCCGGTTGTTATGTCGGTACGTCATTCAACGGCGATGTGGCAGAACCAAACGGATACGGGATATATATCTATGATCACAGTCAGAATGTAGAAATTGCTCCGGCTGACACATTTCATAATATTATTTCCGGCAATACCAATGGCGGCATTTTTGTATCGGATTCATCGCAGCATGTTCACATTATAGGAAATATTATCGGCTTGAATCGCAAAGGCACGATGAAAATTGGAAATGAGAACTATGGCGGTATTTGTATTCAAAACCAAAGTGAGTATGTGGAAGTGTTTGACAACTGGATAGGCGGTAACAAATACGGAATATATATGATAGCGTCAAGCCAAAATGCAATCGCCAATAACTGGATCGGCACGATTCCGGAACATGAAAATCCAGATATGGGAAACTCTTTTGGAGGAATCTATATTAGCCAGGCATCTTATGATAACCAAATTCTCGAAAATGTTATCTGGTACAATGGAACCGGTGTTCGCATTTACGGCCCTGAACCGATGCACAACCGCATTAGCCGCAACAGCATTGCACATAGCGTTCAAAGTGGCATTATTTACGATTCCGGAGATGCCAACGTTATTCCTGCACCAACAATCACCAGTGTTACTGAAAACTCGGTCACAGGCACAGCCATTCCGGACGCAACCATCGAAATTTATACCGATTCGGAAGATGAAGGTGAAATATTTCAGGATCAAACCACGTCCGATGGCTCCGGAAATTTCCATTGGGAAGGAACAATAATTGGTCCTTATCATCAGGTGACAGCGCTCGTTATCACTGCCGATGGCAGCACGTCCTATTTTTCTCGACCGGTGATTACCGGCATCGATCGGCCAGAGCAGACCCAACTACCCGATGCATTTACACTCGATCAGAATTATCCGAATCCGTTTAATCCGGAAACGACGATTCAATATTCAATTCCCGGAACAGGAGTTGGCAAGGTCAATGTTCGCCTGCAAATTTTCAATATTAAGGGAGAATTGATTCGTACTGTTATCAATGAACAAAAATCATCAGGCGTCTATAAGGTCGTTTGGGATGGTACATCAGATAACAATAGTCATGTTACATCTGGTGTCTATATTTATAAAATCCATGCCGGAGAATTTTCCTCCGCTCGGAAAATGATAATAACGAAATAAGTATTGTCGTTTTACTCCTGGCGAGATATAGCCACACGGAAAACTGAGAACAGAGAACGGATTTTCTGTCTCGTTTTCCGTTGTCCATGTCCCGTTTTCCATTTATATTTGACATTGAAAATTGGGATTAGTGGCTAACCACGCCAGGCACTTATTAAGTTCATATAAAAATTATCGATGAGGCATATATGAGACGATCCATGGTGGTCGGAATAATATTTTTCATCGTTAGCGATTTATTCGCTCAATACCCTGTTAATTTCAATTTTGTCGCCATCCCGAATCCATTGTCAGGGACAAATCCGGTGTATTTGCTAGCCGCCAGAGATGTTCCCGTGCCTGGCCAGCCATTTTTTGATGCTTCTTTTGGCGCCCAAATAACCCGTGTGACCACAACCGATTATATTCATGGACGGCACGAATACTCACGCTTTGATCCTTTTAACAGTGATAAATCCATGATCATATTGGACCCTGACGTCCGCTGGAATATTTACAGTACCCAAACGTACCCTTATAATCAAGCCAGCCAACTCGTCCGAACAATCGATCTGGAAGAGCCTCGCTGGGACCCCAACGATAAAAATCTGATTTGGGGCACGCTTGATTTTTCGATTCAGCAAATAAATGTAGCAACCGGCGAAATAACGGTTATTAAAGATTTCTCCCGGGACCCTGTGATTGGCCCGCTTGTTAATCAGGGCAATGTCTATCGCATCACGATGAAGGACGAGGGCGAATCGTCAATCGACAAACGTTATTGGGCTTTTTTTCTGCAGGGCAATGAGCAAGTTGATTATAACCACGTTTATATGTTTACCTGGGATCGAGTGAATGATGACATTTTAGGCGTCTATAAGCTTTCGGCAAGCGAAACCAGTCTCGACTGGATTGGCATGTCCCCGCTTGGAAATTGGGTGTTAATCGGTGGCGATTATGATAACGGTGGTAATTTGGCAGGACTCACCATGGCCAATAAAGAACTCACTCAATTTCATCGGCTGGATTACGGAATCGCCCATTCGGACGTTGGTCTGGATGTTTACGGCAACGAAGTGATTGTAATGCAAAATACCATGACCGATTATATCGATTTGATTCCCATTGATCTAAAAACACAACCAATTTTAGAAGCCGGCGGGAGCTATGATAACACCAATCGCACTACGCTCGTCCGACTTTATTATGCCGAGGAATCACCTTATGGCTTGCATTCAGGCATTCACGTCGCGTGCAATGCTGCCGGCTATTGTCTCATATCGACATACACTGAGCCAGGACTACCGGAACAAAATTGGCTGGATCGAACCATTATTCTCATCAAGCTCGATCCGGAACATCCTCAAGCGCGATACCTGGCAAAAGTGTACAATACATCCGGCAGTTATTGGGAGGAGACTCATGCAACAATGTCTAACGATGGCTCGCGGCTTGTGTGGGCATCAAATTGGGGACAGCAAGTCGGTAATGAACAAGTCTTTTTGATGCAACTGGATATGCCAGTGAATTGGGACGACATATTTATTTCAGTTCCTGAATGGTATAAAGATACCAGTCATCAATTCTCACTCCTGCAAAACTATCCAAATCCGTTTAATTCTCAAACAATCATCAGTTATTCATTATCGCATCATTGCCTCGTTGATCTGGAAATTTACAATATTCTCGCCGAAAAGATTAACACCTTGCATCATGGTTATCAGTCCGTCGGGATGTACACAATACGCTGGGATGCAACGGATAATCAAGGTCATTTGTTACCGGGCGGACTTTATATTTGCAGGCTGAAAACTGATAATTCTATTCAAACACGAAAATTTCTCTTCATAAAATAGGATCAAGCAGATAACTAGGGTCAAAATTACGGGATATTTCCGGTGAGTTAATTATAATAGCCGGAAATGATTCCATAATAAACGAAAAACCAAAGAGAGAGATACGTATGAAAACAAAAACATTACTACTTACCATGAGTGTGTGCCTAATATTCTCATACTCACTCAGCTTTGCTGAAGGACATGTCTACATAAAATCTGCTCCAAGTGGCGCTAGTGTATCAACAACATCCACTGATTGGGAAGATATTCCGGATATGAGCATGCATTTTTTCCAATACGATCCCAATCACATTTGTATCGGTTTCTCTGCTGAGTGCTGGACAGGCGCATCCAAACGGATGTTTGTCCGTGCACTTATCGATGGTGAACCGGCTGAGCCAAGTGACGTGGTGTTTGCCACGAACGATTTTGTGATGTCGCACTCATTCCTGTTCGCTGGCATTGCCGAAGGTGGACTGCATCATGTGAAAATGCAGTATCTGGTTGATGGCGGCGGCACGGCAAATATGGGAGACCGAACAATGTGGGTAACCACAGCCCCAAACATTATAAATACCGTCGCAGCACCGAGTGGGCCGGATGTGACAACCACCAGTTCTAGTTTTGTTGATATTCCGGATTTAAGTTATCCGATTAATGTCCCTGCGCCCGGTGATGTGGCAATCACAATTTCCGGAGAAGCAGAAACTTCCAGCAACAAGCGTATGTTTGTCCGCGTACTTATCGATGGTCAGCCGATTAGTCCAAGTGATGTGGTATTTTCAGTAGGCTCGTATAACGGTACGCGCTCGTTTACATTTGTAGCCTACGACGTTACGGCAGGATCCCACAATATTCAAACCAAGTGGCTGGTCGATAGTGGCGGAACTGCCTACATGGGTGATCGAACATTTAGCATTGCATTTATTGAGCCGCCTGCGGTGAATGAGGGTGCAGGCGGCGTGAAAAGCCTGAGTGCACCGAGCGGCCCGGATGTGACGACCACCGCTTCCTACTTCAGTGACATCCAGGATTTGAGTACAAACATGGTTGTCCCCGAGAATGGAAATCTGGTGGTCAGTCTATCGGCAGAGATTAATTCATCATCTTCAAAGCGGCTGTTCGTTCGCGCGCTGGTTGATGGTCTGCCCGCAGAACCCAGTGACATGGTTATTTCAAATCAGGGATTTACCGGAACCAGTCGATTCAGTTTTGTTGCCAAACATCTTCATGGGGGTGATCACGCAATTAAATTACAATGGATGGTTGATGGCGGCGGCACCGGATACGTTGGTGACCGTAATATGACATTAATTGCATCGGCGGCACCGTGTCCGGATATGACCGATCCGTTTAACGGCGTTAAACCACTATGGGGTGAACGACCACTATTGGTCATTTGCTGGGATCCCCACCGGCCTGAACACCCGGCGCCGCCATTTAATGATGTCCGGGATTTGATATTCGGCAGCAATTATCCCAATGTGCGGGATTATTATATTGTCAATTCAAATAATCGCTTTCATCTCCAGGATGCCGGCATGAAAGGTTGGTATGATGCGGACAAGCCCTGGGATCACTACTGGGCGGCCAGCGATCCGGTTGATGCCGATGGCGATGGCTGGATTTCCGGCCATATGGAAAAATGGGCCGAGGCAATTCGCAAGGCTGATGCAACATTTAATTATGCGCAGTATGATGCGGATGGGGACGGCAATCTCACCAAAGATGAATTGGGAATTTTAATTGTTATTCCCCAAAACTCACCGTTCGGTACCAATCGCATTGCCTATGGTCAGGAATTCCCCAACAAACAGCCATTGGTAGTCGATGGTGTTACCATTACATGGATCGCTGAAGCTTACATCGGCTCGCCTATCAATCTCGGCGTAGTCGCCCACGAATTGAACCATTTGTTTCTGAATCTGCCGGATATGTATTTCAATTTCTTCCAGCCGTATGCTGCAGGGATGTATTCCATCATGGATGTCGGATATTATGATAACCATATCGATCCGTTCCACAAAATCCGGCTGGGATGGATTCAGCCGGCTCAAGTGCTGCGCAGCGGCGTGGTTCCGATTGAGGCCATCGAGCAATCGCACGTAGCGTACATTTTACATGATCCGGGATATGGCAATCAAGAATACTTTATTGTTGAAAACCGGCAGTCGAACGTACCCAATGGTTACGACTCATACATACAGGATGATGGCCTTGCCGTTTGGCATATCATGGAAGACCCGGATGTTTACGAAAATTTACCGGCTCCCGACAAAGTCAGTCCAACCGACTGGGCGACTATCGGCGCAACCGACTGGGGTCGGCGGGCAATTCGCATGATCCGGCCAATCTATGGGCCACCATTCGACAACAGCACTGCACTGTGGGATGGCGTTGAGCCGGCGACTGGCTATAATCTGCTTTCCGATGATCCGAACGCTGATCACGCCACACTCACCTGGCATGATGGCTCACCCAGCGGATTTGCCATTAAAAATATTTCCATGGCGGCAAATATCATGGAAGCTTTGCTTGAGGTTCCCTGGGAACCAATTGCTACCAGCATTAATCGAATGCCACTATTAAGCGATCGCCGGGCAAACGATTATTGGGTTCAGCATAACTATCCCAATCCATTTAATCCGGAAACTACGATTCCGTTTAAACTGGATAAACCATCCCATGTTAGTGTCAAAATATATAATGTGATCGGACAGGAAATCGTAACATTGGTTGATGAACAATTACAGCCGGGTCGGCACACCGTGACATGGAAAAGTCTTGATAAGAACGGGATACCGGTTGTTTCCGGAGTTTATTTCTTCCGGGTGGAAACGCCCTCTAAAAATGAAATTCGTAAAATGATTTTGATGCGATAAAATTACAGGCATTCAAAAATAAACGTGCCATGCACTCCTGAAGTGTGTGGCACGTGATAATAAAATACATTCAAAAATAACTTGCCTTAGACTCAACATTTGTTTAATTGTAAATATAAAGGGGGAATCGCTACCTTTTAACAAGGTACTTTTCGAAAAAAAGGAGGTATTAACATGGAAATTAATTTCAAGCACGCACGATTGCAATTTATTTTCCTGGTACTAGCCTTTGGTCTACTATTCTTGACAACGACGCATTCGGATATCATCGCGCAAAATATTCTATCCGGGCGCGTGTATGCTGGCGACACAGGCACGGAACCACCGACATCAACGGCTATTCCTAATGTAACGCTTACACTTTATGGCTCCAATGATTTAAACGACCTTGGATCGCCTATTAATTCAACCACGACTGATAATAACGGATGGTATGGGCTCAGGGCGCCAGATGGTTACGAAGTCTACACCATTATTGAAACTGATCTATCGGGCTACTATTCGGATGGTGCTACATCTGTCGACGGTACGGTGATAAATAATAATCAAATAAGGTACAGTGTAGCCAGCGCTCCATTATCACAGCAAACACTTACAGGTAACAAGTTTTGGGATAAGCGGTATGAAACACCCTCGTGTGATGCGGCATTCCGTGCTGACCCCTTGCAAGGCTGTACACCGTTAACAGTCAATTTTACGGATCAGTCCACAAATCCGCAATCATGGTTTTGGAAATTTCCGGGGGGAACGCCATCCACAAGCA
>JAFGDW010000064.1 GCA_016931935.1 Candidatus Zhuqueibacterota bacterium
ATCTGAAAACCACTTTATTTCAAGTATAACTGTTCATATGTCACTTCAGCCGATAGATGGAGCGGAAAATTGTTATTATTCCGTTGACCATCGCCCGATTTTTTTCGAAGACAGTATTTTTCATCTGTTCTTGTTTGGCTATTGGCCTCGACATTTTCTGTCGACGGTTAAATCCATGTCGTACCTGAATAGACACGAAAAATTACTAAATCAGTTTTTGTTGAAATCAGTTTACAATAATTGGATATAATAATGAAAATTTACAAAAATGTCAACAGTTTATCTTGTTGAAAAACAGAATCGCAATTGTGAAAGATGAGCTATTGTAAGTTCGTTCGAGTGGTGGTTATCAGGATAATGGTTGTCTGTCCGGGTAAAAGGAATGGTGCAATTTAATGATCATATTCTCTAACGCCAATGTGCGAAGTTGTGGACCGGTAAGCAGTCTGATGAATGAAAGATGGTGCGGACTTCCCGGCCAAATTCGGATGATTGCATTTTCCGGTTGAATTGAACATTGTTCCTTTAAATAGGGGATAACCGTTTTTGTGGTTACGTTCGGCTCTATTATCAGTTCGATCATGGGGCGTGTCAACAGCGGAATAAATCTGGAAGTAATTGCTGGTGATGTATGTTTTGATGATATTTCGAAGCCTACTTCAAGAAAACCTTTTTCTTCATTCTGTTCACTGAAAGACGTGCGTTCGATTGAACCGGGATAAAATATTGGAATACTGTCATAGGCGCCGACTCGCCGCAGTATTTGGTAACGATGAATATGACCGCAAAATACGGTGTGAAAATGTTCAGGGATATCAGCCAATCGAATAACATCATGCTGATTGCGAAAAGTGAAATTGGAGCGTCCAACCTGTGCCCCTTCGACAGCCTGATGGATAAACAAAATACGAACGCCCGCAGATTGTGTCTGATAGTTGGTTGCAGCAATTATGTTCGGAAATTCTGTGCGGACATTATGGCGAATGTTTGGAAATCCGGTAATGGCAATTTGGGTTTGTTGTTCCTGAAAAGTAATGGTTTCCGGCTTATCGAAGACAAACAGGTTCGGATGGGTCGCAAGCAGTGATGATGGCAAATGTGAACGTTCGTGATTCCCGGGCACAAGGTACATACGTATGCCCTGATCGAGGTAGGTGTGCAGCATTGTGTAAACAGTGTCAGCAATCGAAGCTGGAACCTTGCTACGAAAAAACAGATCGCCACCGTGGAAAATTGTTTTGATACCATTTTGGAGTGCGTACTGAAAAATATATTCAAAATTCCTGAAGAAATCCTGACCGCGCCGCGGCATATCAACACGTGGACGTAAGGGATAATCGAAACCTAAATGTGTATCGGCTGTCAGAATAAACCGGGCGTTTGTGTTAGTATCCATTATTTTTGAATTGGAAGATATATCGTAAAAGTTGTGCCTTTGGCAGGGGTACTTTCAACTTCAATTTCGCCTTTGTGCTGCTGAATAATAGAATAACTGGTTGCAAGTCCGGAACCTAATTTTACGCGTTCATCACGAACAGCGAATCCAAAATTGAATAATTGATCGAGCCGTTCCTGAGGAATTCCAATACCAGTATCGGATATTTGGATCATAATGTAATTTTGACCGGCTATGGTACGAATTTTAATACAACCTGTACCGTCGATAGATTGGGATGCGTTCCGTAATAGATTAATAAATACCTGATTCAATTGTCCGGGATTACAAAGGATTTTCGGCAAATCGCCAAAATCTTTTATGATTTGAATACGATCCCGCATTTCATTTTCCAATAAAACTAATGTGCTGTTTAAACCTTCATGAATATCGGCAATCTGAAATTCAGATTCATCGACACGGGAAAAATTTTTCAGGCTTTTAACGATGGCTGTTATTCGTTTACTGGCCGACACGGCATTATTAATATTGTCTTCCGTCAATTTTACATATTTTTTTAACTGCTTGCTTTTACGCAATGAATCAATCGAATCTTCGGTAGCAATCAGATTATCCAGGCGTTTTACGCAACGTGCAATTACATCAGATGATGAGAGCACCGTTCCGATTGGATTGTTAATTTCGTGGGCAATCCCGGCAACCAGGTTTCCCAATGCTGCCATTTTCTCTTTGAGCATGAGCTGCTCTTTGGTATTGCGCAACTCGCTCAATGCCTGGCTCAAATCTTCATTTTTTGACTTCAGAATTTCAGCCTGCCGTTGCATGTGCTGGTTTGCCTCGTTCAATGATGCGGTCATGCGATTAAACGAACGCGCCAGGCTGCCAATTTCATCCGTTCCATCATAATTTAAATATACGCTCAAATCACCATCGGCAACCCGTTGTGCTGCGCGTTCCAGATCACGGATCGGATAACTGATATATCGTACTAACAGAACAATAAAACCAAACGAAATAATAATACTGAAAATGAACAGTATGTTTTGGAGTGAACGGGACGTACGGAACGTGTGCTCTGCGCGGGCAGCCGCTTGTGATGCATCTTGTGAATTCACGTCCACCAGTTGATTCAAAATTTGTCTGAATTCATTAAACACATCCAGCGCTGCACCGTTTAACAGACTAATTGCCGCCTCGCGATTATTAATGCGTGATAGCCGATACATATCAAAGCTGACGATCTGGTATTCTTCCCATTTTTGGTTGAATTCCTGATAAAGACGTTGCTCGCGGTTGGAATAATAACCGCGATTCACAGCTTCATCGGTCAGACGTTCATATGTATCCATGTTTTCATTAATTTGATCGATGAGATCAATCATTTTTTGAGCCTGGGTTTGCTTAATTGAGTCGTCGGTGGCAAATGCATGTTGCAGTTGATTGATACGCAGTTCTGATGTATAAATCAGAATGTCGGAAATTGCCAATGCGCGGGGCAACCAGCTTGTGGAAACTTCATCAATGGAGGCTTTCATCGACGCCATCCGGCTGATCGAATAGATATTCGCACCAGCCATGATTAGAAGAATAAATGCAAATCCGGCGGATTGTTTTTTACGAAGCGGGATATCCCGGAATCTGTTTGGCCTGATCCTCATTTGATCCGAATATTATTTAGATGACGAATTTGATGGTGTGGCAATCAGCATTAATATTTTAACATCATCGGCAACTTTGGCAGCGCTGATATATCCTACGGCGCCGGGAGTTGCTGTAACTTTTTTAAGCATTTCTTCTTCAGATTTCACAATTTCAGGAGGATCGTGTTCGCCGGATAACATATTCTTCAACCAAATCGATTTCATGCGTGAAGGCGTTTTATCAAGAAATTTGTAAAATTGTTCTTTAATTTCCAGCTTTGGCTTTAAATCGAACAAGATAATGGCTTTCCCATCATCCCAACGGCGAATATCTCCGGTATAAAAATCCAGCAGCGCAGAACGCTCGATGTGGTTTAACGGAACGGATTTATTCGCAATAATAGCGACTTGTGCATAGCTTGCGGAAGGCAAGTATGAACCACCTATCGCAATCGTTATCACGATTGGAATGAATAGTCGTAGATTATATATGTAATTGATCGTTCTCAAAACATCACCGATAAGGCTGATTCAATATAAACGGATTTTGTTGTTGGATATACATTCGGCAAATCGCTGGATATTTTTACGTGGGCGAATTGTCCTTTAAATGTAATGCGATCGCTTATGTGATATGAGAACCCAATGTTGGGAACCTGAACATCAACATCGCCGGAAAAATAATCTATTTTGCCCGACGGTGTAAAATCTGTCCAAATCCTATTTTCATCGGTTGACCATGCGCTCAGATAGGTGAACAAACGTTCGGTAACACGGTACCCAAGTGTGATATAAAAAAAGTGTTTGTTGAAATTGGCATGAGGTAAATCCTCCTGATAGTATACACTGATTAGTTCCGATTCAATTGACAGATCCCGGTAATCATAGGTAATATCAAATCCGCCGCGGACACGTTTCATTTCATGCAAGCCACCTGCTAAATTATATAGCCGCTCGAGAGAAGCAGAATCGAGTGAAGCGCTTTGATATTCAACGGAATTTTCCAACTGTCCGAAAATTTCCTGTTCGATTTGATTTGCTTTATCGTAGGTAACCGATGCTCCGATTTTCAGATTTTGAAACCGTAGACCAAAACGACCGCCGACAAGAAATGATGTGGATGTATCAACGCCGGTTTGCGTGTACGGCGTGTCACTATTAATATTCGGACTGTTTCCGACATACACAGCATGATCGAACTTTATATTACCGATTGGGAAATAACCGTACGCCTGAATGAACGCCTGTGATGGCACTAATTCGTCGACTGAAATAAAATCCTTGAAGGAAGTTTCATAGGCAAGCGGTCTTATCACGTAAGGGAGCAGCGGCGTCCGATTTTTAATTTCATTGAGATTATTGAAAATTGGGACTTGCAATCCAAACTTCAGGTTAAATTCCTTGCTGCGCCGATAGCGCACCCATGCTTCTTCAAGATTAAACGCGCCCCATTTATAAAAGGAAGAGTAACTGTTTATAAATTCAATGCTGATAAACGAATTCCATTGAGCGTTAAGTTCTTTTTGCAGAAACAGGTTCATTTGTTGTAAGTTAAAAGTCGTCTGTTCCTGATCCATTTGTTTGCAACGATTATATTGAAATTGATTCTGAAAATAGCCAAAAATTTTTAAATCGGTATCTTCTTTTTGCGCCAAGGCGGGATGTACTGATATGAGCAGGAAAACAATGGTTGTCCAACGGATGTTCATAAAAAGCGTCTCCATTTGGTTTGTCGTGTAAGTACATTCATCCGATATAAAGGTTCGACAGGTTTCAATCGTTTTGGGAGATTGGCTAAATGTTTTATGATTACTTTAAAAATGAATAGTTGCGTATAGCACGTTCAACTGCATGCTGTAGAAGTTCCGGCCCTGTTTCCATCGCTTCTTTCACGGAAATATTCTCGGGACGGATACTAAAATAATGTTTTAACCCCAGTTGGTCAAGTTCGTTACACGGCTCAACAATGCCGGCAAATGCAATTACCGGTACGTTTTGTTTCTGGCAACTGCGGACAATCCCTGCGATTGTTTTCCCAAACGCTGTTTGGCGATCGAGCTTGCCCTCGCCGGTGATTACCAAACATGCCTGTTGAATTCGTTGATCGAATTGACTGGCCGCAAGTACAAGTTCGATGCCAGGTTTTAGAGTTGCGTTCAGAAATGCTACCAAACCTGCACCTAAGCCTCCGGCAGCTCCAGCGCCGGGTATAGTGCGAACTGTTCGTTTTATGGTGTCTTCCAGCACATCCGCAAATTGCCTCATCCCGGATTCAAGTTTTTCGACAACCGCGGGAGATGCACCTTTTTGCGGCGCGTACACGCTGGCGCATCCATGCTCACCAAGCAGGGGATTATCCACATCGCACGCGGCAGTGAATGTACAATTTTTAATTGTCGAATGCAAGTTCGAAAAATCGATTCGTTGAACCTGTCTCAATGTTTCGCCGCACATCAGTGATCGAATTGATGTACCGGATTGGTCGGTAAAACGCACGCCAAGCGCCTGGGCCATACCGGTCCCACCATCATTTGTCGCCGAGCCGCCAATACCGATGATAAACTTTCGACATCCGTTATCCAGTGCATGCTTGATAAGTTGCCCGGTTCCATATGTGGTTGTCAATAGTGGATTACGTCTGTTCTCTGGAATTAAGGTCAATCCCGAGGCTGCTGCCATCTCAATGACAGCAGTTACTCCATCGCCCAGTATGCCATAAGTCGCGCGGACAGGATCGTCCAACGGTCCGGTAACATCGACAGTAACGAACTTACCATGTGTCGAAGCTACCAGTGCATTAACTGTTCCTTCGCCACCATCGGCCATTGGGATTGGTATTGTTTCGCTACCCGGAAGAACGTTTAAAACGCCACGCTTTATGGCGGCTGCAGCTTCAACAGCGCTCATGCTACCCTTAAAAGAATCCGGGGCAATAATTATTTTTGCAGATTGTTTCGTATGCGTACCAGTCACGAATAGTCGCCGGTTTAACTCGGATTAGTCGATTATCAAATCGGATAATTTGCGTTTGGGTACATGATGTACCTGGTCACTATCGCGCCAGTATTTATAATCATCATCACTTTTCATAACTTCAACAACCACTTTTTCAACAGGCTTGCCGATTGCCAGTACATACAGAATATCGTATTGCTCAGGAATTTCCAGTGACTCGCGTAATTTTGAGCGCTGGACGGTTCCAAAAATACAACCGCCCAGTCCTTTTTCAACGGCGCCGAGCATCATGCTTTGCGTGACAAGCCCCGGATCGATGCTGTATGATTCCGTCAATTCCTTATCACCAAGGATGATGATGTATGCGGTTGGGCGTTCGCCTTCTTCCGGTCCCGGCCAGTCGGTTAAATAACCAGCCCATACCAGACTCTCGAAAATTTTGGCATTTTTCTCTGGCGTCCAGGAAAGCATATATTTTAAAGGTTGAAGATTTTTTGCTGATGGCGATAATCGAGCTAATTCAATTAATTCAATGAGTGTGTCTTTCTCAATTGAATGTGCTTGATCGAAACGCCGATAGCTTCTGTTACGGAATACAAAGTCGCGGATCATAGTTATCTTTCTCGCTGAATAAAGAGTTGAAAATTGTAATGGGTACCTATTCAGACTAATCCCAGGACAGCGGCTGAGCCTGTCGAAGCATGAAGGGATAAAACAATACCTTATCACCTCTCGACTTCGCTCAGGGTGAAAATATATGGACTTTTCGTTTAGCCATTACTTAGAATTTCGATAGTCTTCCAATGATTTTTCCACCGATTCTACAAAATCGTGTGAATATAGCTTACCCACCATGAGTCGCCTTGCATCTTTGCCTTTGTCGGCAAACATATCCATTGCCTCCTGCGAAGGAGGAGGCACCATTTTGATGCCATTTTCCTTTAAAGTTTCGATTGATTTCGCATTTTCTTCCCGACTCAATTTCGTCAATTTGCCTAAGTATTTTTCTCCATTTTTTACCAAAATTTGTCGATACTCCGCAGGCAACTTATCAAATTGCTTCTTCGTGATCAGCACTGCGCCGGATGCATCAGCCATAGGGTAATCGAGCATATATTGAACTTTCGTGAACCATTGTAATGCAAGCATCGCCAACGGAGACGCGTATACACCATCCACCATTCCTGTTTGAAGCGCTGTTAACACGTTAATAACGGAAAGCGGGATGGTATTTACATCAAGCGCTTTGAACGTGGCTTCTGCTACAGGGTCACCTTCCCACATCCACATTTTAACATTTTTCATGTCGGATTGTTGCTGCACCGGCGTGTTGGTAAACACATACACAAAACCAACCTCTGTCCAACCCAATAACACATACCCATTTTCTTCGAATCCTTTGGCAAATCGATCATAGTATTCCTTGGTGACAAAATCAACCTCATCATACGATTTAAACAGGAAGGGGGAATCGAGAATCCGTGCTTCCGGTAATATTTCACCAATGCCCACACCGGTAAAACCGGCGCTGTGCAATTGGCCGATCCGCATTTTTCGTAGTACATCCTTTTCATCACCGGATACGCCGCCCGGGTAAATTTTAAATCCCATCTCGCCGTTGGTTTCCGCGCGAATAGCGGCGTCAAACTCTCGCATGACATTCATCCAGGTCGACCCATCCGGGGCGAGACTGGCAAATTTAATCTGATATTTCTGTGCCATGCCATAAACGGGAATCAGAAGTAAAATAATCATCATTAATACGGTACGTCTCATCTTTACATCTCCATCCTGGTTTCGTTCGTTAGCGTCGACGTTTTAGACTGAATTGGTAACATTTTATAAATAAAAGCGACACAACGATAGGTTGACTATTGATTTCTAAATTACGGTACAAGATTAATTATTTGGAAATAGAATTTATTGATTTTTTACACTCAAATATGAATTAATACCTTTTTGAAATTCATAAGCTACAGGAATAATTTGCGCCAGGAAGTTTTCCTGCTGAAGCTGTTGAATAACATTATCCAGATGGTCTGATTTTTTGGCGCTTAAATCTTGCAATGGGAATATTCTTACTTCAGACGCGATTCGGCACAATTCTTTTATCGATTGGATGTGGAAGTCCAATGAGTGATGTTCACTATAAAGAAACAGAAAATGCGAACATAACGCCAAATCAAATGCATTTTGTGAAAATGGTAAGTCGGGCAAACATGCTGCGATATATCGGCTCTTGTTATATCCGCATTGAAAATCGTTCAAAAAGGTCTCCATCGCATCCATTCGTATCTTGCAGAGATGTTCAACGGACTGATACTCGCCCCAGATAAATATGTCCGAATGTGCACGTGTTTGTTCAATGACAATAGGGTATGTCACTTCAATTTGTGTCCGTATTGCCACTGTGGAAAATTGATAGATTGGATCCACGGAAAAAATGAAGCCACCCTGCTCTGCCAGCATCGCATTAAAACAGGCGGGACCATCACCGCAGCCGACAATACGTTTTCTCAGATCTTCTTGTGAGAGTGCAAACATTGCTACATACTCATCAAAATTCCGGCCCCAGGGTACAACACTCTCTAATGTAAATGCCATTTTATGTTCTGAAAATGTGTTAAATTATTCGATAAATCCTTAAAACAGATCGTCTTTTTGCGCTTTTAAATCGCGTGCCTTACGTTGAGCAATGGCGTTCGGCAGTTGCTGATCCGGTAAAATAGATGATGGCGTCTCCAGAATTAATGAAATTGTCGAATCAAAAAGCGCCTCATCGAACACACGTGTCGCATAAAATTTGGCATAATAGACATACGGGAGTAAAAACTTTTTATCGGCATATTGAAAGCACTTATTAAAATGAAATTCCGCTTTACTAATATCTCCGCCGAGCAAGGGCGGCCGAGCCGCGTAAATAGTACCAAAGAACATGTGTGCGCCACCAAAGAAGAATGATTCATCCAGTTCAATAACGCGATCCATCATCAACTGCACTTTCGGTAGATCGGCCAATGCCTGCGGATTGGTAAAACTCAGATTTATCCAGCCCGCCCAACTGTTAGCTGTCCAGAACAGTGCAGCGACATCTTCATTTGAGAATTGCTGTAGTGCTTGTTTTAGCTCTTCCAGTGATTGAAACGGATAATTGCGGAACGCTTTTTGTTTTAATAATTGAATACCATAATCCCGAGCGCGGAAATAAAGCACCCGCGCCCGTGCGGGATCATCATCTTCCACAAAACCCATGGCATATGCAGTGAATCCCTGAGATAGCATTAATAAAAACTCTGCATTCTGCGGATCAGATTTCAACAGCCCTTCCAATAATTTTAAATCTGAAGCAATTGCCTGTTCGGCAAGTTTGAGATCCGATTCCTGATATAATGATAACATGCTGTTTTCCAGCACACCGCTCATCGAGCGTACGGCTATTCGTTGTACACTGCATCCACTAATGACGAGTGAAAGGAAAATGATGCACGCCAATCGTTTTGCCATAGATGGTAGTCTCCGTTTCAAGTTTATAAATTTATTATTTCGAAATCTTCAGGCTGCGCCATGCCTGAGCCGCAAGAATAATAGCAACACAAAATAACAGGACTGCCAGAACCGTCAACAAGATTGTGCCGACGATATTGAAATCAGTTGATGTTGCAGGTTCGTAGAAATAATGTTGAATGAGCACGGATTTCTGAACGATCAGAATTACCAGCGCCGATAATGTTACGAGAAACATAATTACCATCGGGATGGTAAGAAATCGATTGCCAATACCACGTTTGGCCAACCAAACACTGCCGGCAAGCAGCGCTAGAGCCGCAAGCAATTGGTTGGCAGATCCGAATATTGGCCAGATCGCACGATAGCTTCCAGAAAGCGCCAGGATAGCACCGGGCAGAATAGTAAAAAATGTAGCCACGTATCGGTTGGTTAACCATGTACGAGATGAACTTTTAAAATACTCCTGGAACGCGAATCGACCTAAACGTGTCGCCGTATCAAGCGATGTTAACGCAAATGCAGATACTGCCAGGGCGGTAAAGGTGATTCCGGTATGCACAGGCAAACCGAAAGTTGTCATAAATGCACCGACGCCGTTGGAAAAGATCACAATCGGATTGGCAATGGTTTTATATTCCGCCGGTAAAAGTATGGCTGCCGTTAACAACGCAATCACCGCAAGCAGTGTTTCGATCAACATACCACCATAAGTAACAACTTTCGCATCGCGTTCATTGTTGAGTTGTTTGGCTGTTGTCCCTGATGCGACAAGCGAATGAAATCCGGAAATGGCACCACAGGCAACGGTTACAAACAGAATCGGAAACATCGGTCCTAATTTGGCATCCGTAAACGCGACAAATTGAGGAAATTGAACTGTTGGATGTTTTAACAACAGACCGATAAACGCACCGATCAACAACATATATAACAAGAATGAATTAAGATAATCCCTTGGTTGTAATAGAATCCACACGGGTGTCACAGATGCAACAAAAATATAAAGTAGGACAATGTAAGTCCAAATAGTGCCTGAAAGTGCTTGATTTTCAGAGAATACGATCGGCATTTTTATGCCCAGCCAAACACAGCACAACAACAATGCGACTCCGACACTTGATGCCGCACCCAACGATACATTCTTTCGATATATTAAAAAACCAAACGCAATCGCAAGCGCAATAAACAGTGATGATGACGTTCCGACGGCCGGTGTCTGAACGAATGTTTTCACAACTAAAATCGTGAATGCCGCTATTACGAGCACCAATGTCGCCCAGGCGAAAATAAGAAACAACTGTTTACCGGTGTGCCCCACATATGTTTCAATTACTTCGCCGATCGATTTCCCGCGATGGCGAATAGATGCTACCAATGAGGTAAAATCGTGAACAGCTCCGATAAATATGCCGCCCAGAATGAGCCATAATAGTACGGGCACCCAACCAAATACAGCAGCGGTAATCGGTCCGATAATCGGTGCAGCCCCTGCGATAGATGCAAAATGATGCCCAAGCAGAACCGGTGCCTTTGCCGGTACATAATCAATATTATCCCGCATGGTGTGCGCGGGAGTCTCCCGGTGTGGATCGATGTCCAGTTTTTTTGCTAACCAGCGACCGTATATGACATATGCAGCAATAAAACAACTTACGGCTGCAAATAAAATAATAATAGCACTCATACACATACTCCCACATCGCAGGAATCAGGTGTAAAGAAAAAAGCTCCACCGGGGTGGAGCCAATGACCTATTTATTGGAAAAGTCCACTTTCGGTGCCTGTTTTGCTTCAGCAGGCGCCTCAAAATATTCTCGTTTTTCAAACCCAAACATACCAGCGAAAAAGACCGTTGGGAACGATCGGATTTTTTTGTTAAATAGCTGAACCTGTTCGTTATATCGACGTCTCTCCACGGCAATACGATTTTCTGTGCCGGCAAGTTCATCTTGTAATCGAATAAAATTTTGATTGGCTTTCAAATCGGGATAGCGTTCGACCACGAGTAATAATCGGGATAACGCGCCGGACAATGCATTATTTGCTTCCATTTTATCTGCTGGAGTTTGAGCACTACCCACGCTGGCACGAGCTTTGGTAACTTCCGTTAAAACTTCTTTTTCGTGCGAGGCATACCCCTTCACGGTTTCCACCAAATTGGGGATCAGATCATAACGCCGCTGCAATTGGTTTTCGACCTGAGCCCATGAGTTATTCACACCTTCATCGAGATTGACAAGTGAATTATACATTCCTTTGAACGTCGAGACCAGAATAAGCACCACAACAATGACAGCTACCAGGCAACCAATGCCAATCTTTGCTCCTTTTTTCATTTTTCCCTCCTGAAAATACAATTTACCATATAAACCAATCTGACTGTATATGACTCATAAAACAGCACTGTGTATGTCTTGACACATCGGGACAATAATGGAACAGACTTCCGAAGTCCTGTTTTTGCTACAACTTGAGTTCACCAATTCGAATCCAGGTCATCGGAAGTCATTCGTTAGCTAACTTTAATGACGTTCTTTCAAATTAAATAGATATTATACCGTCTAATTTTTTGTTTGTTTCTCAAAAAATATTTTGAAAAGATCAATCGGAACCGGGAATACAACGGTTGAATTATTTTCGGCGGCGACTTCTGTAAGTGTTTGTAGAAACCGTAGCTGCAAGGCAGTCGGATGTTTTTCCATAACACCTGCTGCTTCAGAAAGCTTTTGAGATGCTTCAAATTCTCCATCCGCATGAATGACTTTTGCACGACGTTCACGCTCAGCTTCGGCCTGTTTGGCCATGGCGCGCTGCATCTCGGTTGGTAAATCGACATGCTTGACTTCGACGAGGGAGACTTTAATTCCCCAGGGATCGGTATGGGCATCAATAATTTCCTGCAATTCTTGATTTATTTTTTCCCGCTCGGACAATAATCCATCAAGATCGGCTTGTCCTAAAATACTACGTAAAGTAGTTTGGGATAATTGTGAGGTGGCAAACATAAAATCTTCCACTTCCACAACTGCTTTCGCCGGATCAATCACCCGGAAGTAGAGCACTGCATTCACTTTTACTGATACATTATCTTTGGTAATAATGTCCTGCGGCGGGACATCCATTGCCAGTGTTCGCAAACTGACTTTTACCATTTTGTCAACGAGGGGAATCAGGATAATAAGTCCTGGTCCCTTCGCCCCTATGAGCCGTCCCAACCGAAAAATAACGCCACGCTCATATTCTTTTAGCACTTTAATAGCGCTGGCAAGAAATAAGAAGATAATAATAGCAACAGGAATAATTAGTGGAGGCATGATGCACTCTCCTTTTGTTGGTTAGTTTCTCTTACGAACTTTTAATCGAAGTCGATTTATTTCTTCAACTATTACAATATTACCTTTTTCAATTGTGTCGAGACTTTCAGCTTTCCAGTACTCGCCATGTACTTTTATATTTCCTACCGTACCTCGTTCAAAAGTTGAAATTGCCACACCTTCTTCCCCGATAATACCTTCGGAGCCTGTCGTGATTTTTTTGGTTTGCGCCCGAAGAGCAAATCCGATGATGAGTACAAAAATTGCAGCCGTTGTGAGTGTTGTTGTTAGTATGATTCCCAACGGAACTTGAACACTCATTGTCGGGGTGTTTTTAAAGAGCATTAAAGAACCTAATATCATGGAAATAATACCTCCGATTGTTAAAATGCCGTAACTAGGAACCTTTATTTCCAGGACAAATAAAATTGTAGCAAATATGATGAGCAATATCCCGGTTACGCTAATAGGTAATTGCTGAATCGAGAAAAGAAACAGTATAATGCAAATTCCACCGATGACGCCTGGCAAAATAAGTCCCGGATTAGAGAACTCAAAATATAAACCCAAGAGCCCGATAATCATCAGAAAATAGGCGATGGAAGGATTGGAAATCATGTCAAGAATTTTACTGCGTGTACCCATTTCATGCCGCCGAATGGATGCATTTTTTGTCTGCAAGGTCACTTTGCCGGAATCCACATCAACTGTGCGACCATCCAGCATAATCAACAGGCTGTCAAGATTGGGGCAGATGAAATCGATCACCTTCAATTTCAGAGCTTCTGTTTCCGTTATGGAAACACTGTGAATAACAGCCTGTTCGACCCAATCGGCATTTCGTCCGCGTTTTTCAGCGATCGACCGATTAAATGACGCCCACCAATTGGTTGCCTTTTGAATACCGACATCAGCGCTATCAGTTTTTGCTCCGGTAACCGGATGCGCTGCACCAATACTGGTTCCGGATGCCATCGCCGCGATATGAGCCGCAATTGTTATGGAGACACCTGCGGAAACAGCGCCGGAACCGCTCGGATAAACATACACTACAAGCGGTACATTTGATGCAAGCATATCCTTTACGATTGATTGTGTCGCGGATAACAATCCTCCTGGTGTATCTAATAATAATATCAAGCATTCCGATTTGCTAGCTTCAGCATTGGCAATAGCATCGTTAATATACTCTGCCGAGATTGGATTTATCGTTCCACCGTTAATTTCTATTAGGTCAACATGTTTTGAGTAAAGAGAAGCAGGGAGTGTGCCGATAAGTAAAATAAGACTAGCAATTGTCATATAACGCATATGTATGTCCTGTTAATTCAGGTTGTAAAGTGAGCCTAAACTTTTCAAATAATGTGCTGTAAAATGAGTTTAATCTGAAGGTGGTAAAATTAAATCTTGAAAATTTATGCGTAACTTAACTTAGTAGTTGAATATACAACAATTCCAACAGAAAAACAAATGAATTGAATTTTGATGTTGTCATTGAGTATCAAAATTTATCAAATATAAAATATTTATAAGTTCTTTGTATCTAGCAGAAAACCAAATTGTTACATGAAAGACAGGAAATGGGTAGTAGAATTTTTTTTTCTTGACTTTTTGGAATATTTTTGTAACTTAGTTATAGTTCCCTGCAACAAGTGAGTGGGAAAATTATAAAGAGCTAACAACAAAAAAATTGGGAGCTTCGCTCTGAACGTCTATTACAGGCCTCATGCTTGCCTAGCGCGGCATTGTGGAAGTAAAAAGCGCTCAGGCAGGTACCCACCGTGTCAAAACACGGTTCTTTATAACCCCACTGTTGCAGGGTTTTTTTTATTCTGATGAAATTTTAAACAGTGTATCGAGTCGCATTCTGTTGAAAATATCAGTCATTAATGGTTGCATATGTATCAATCGTATCGATTTACCCTGCTTCAATAATTCATCTCTCGTCTTTATCAAAACACCAATTCCCGAACTGTTCATAACACTCACTTTTTTCATGTCGACAGTCATATTTTTAAAATCAAGTGTAGAAATGTGGGCCATTTCATCTGCAAATAAATCAGTGACTCCCAGGTAAATTCTGCTTTCCAGAATTTTAATGAAAAGTTCATCGTTTTTGTGATCTATTTCGATTGTCTGGTAATTCATAGCAGCCTCTTTCTTAAATTTCATACGTTTGTGGATCGTACACAAAATGATGACAAAAATCTTCCGGATTAACCGCTTCGTTATTTAATTTGCATTTCATGTAAAAATACGGTTTATCTTCAGAATGAAAAAAAACTATTCGGTTTTTACAGTGTTGACAATTGCGAATATTGCGTGACTTTTCTGCTGGTTGTTGCAGTTGAATTTCTTTAACGGTTGTATCCAAACGAAAAAACAGTTCTGATATACGTTGCATGAGAAAACGTAGTTTCAGGATAAGGTAAAACAAAAGCAATACATACGACATCAATAAAACAATCAATAAAAACAATAGTGCCGGATTCGTCAATGTAATCTGCATAATTTATCTCTTTACATGGTTGAATAACGATCTAAACTTCGGTACTGAATGGCTTCACTAACAAAAGCAGGCAGAATATGTTGCGAGCTTTCGATATCCGCAATGGTTCGGCTTACTTTCAAAATTCGATCATATGCCCGTGCCGAAAGTCCTAATTTTGTGATTGCATTTTTTAGAAGATTCTGGCCAGCCTGATCCAATTGACAAAATTGGCGAATATCCCGTGTCTCCATATGAGCATTGCAAAACACATTATTGTGTTTTGAAAAACGTTCTAATTGTATACGCCGTGCCTGTTTTACACGTTCCCGAATTCGCTCAGATGGTTCACCGGAACTATCGCTGGATAGCTCTGAGTATTTGACTGCCGGCACCTCCACATGGATATCAATTCGGTCGAGCAGGGGGCCGGAGATGCGCGCAAGATAACGCTGAATTTGTAGTGGCGTACACGAGCATTCGTGGGAAGGGTCTGTGCTATAACCACATGGACATGGATTCATTGCTGCTGCCAGCATGAATTGTGCCGGATATGTCAACGATAACATCGCCCGGGCAATCGTGACACATCCGTCTTCCAATGGTTGGCGCATAACTTCAAGAACATTTTTTTTGAACTCGGGTAACTCATCTAAAAATAACACTCCGTGATGAGCCAGGCTCACTTCGCCGGGGCGTGGCACCTGGCCGCCCCCAATCAACCCGGCATCGCTTATCGTATGATGAGGTGAGCGAAATGGCCGTGTTGCAATAAGCGCGCTGTCCGATGGTAATAGCCCTGCAACCGAATGAATTTTGGTTGTTTCGAGCGCCTCTGCCAATGTTAAATCTGGCAGGATTGTCGGGAAACGTTTGGCCAACATTGTTTTGCCGGATCCCGGCGGGCCGATCATCAGAATGTTATGTCCACCCGCGGCTGCAATCATTAGCGCACGTTTTACATGCTCCTGACCTTTTACATCCATGAAATCGATATGGTAGTGACGATTGACCGAAAAAACCTCGTTCAGATCAACTCGAAACGGTGATGGTTTTGCTGATTGTTGCAGAAGTTCAACTGCTTCCTGTAAACTCGAAACCGGGTAAACTTCGAGATTTTGTGCCATTGCAGCTTCTCTGGCATTTTCCTTTGGCAGGATAATACCTTTATAAGCACTTTGGCTGACTTGTACAGCAATCGGCAGCGCCCCGCGAATTGCCCGCAAGCCACCATCGAGTGAGAGTTCGCCCAGAATAACATAATCTTTTATTTGATCCTGAGTGAGCAAACCGGAAGCTGTTAGCAACCCAATCGCAATCGGTAGATCAAATGCTGATCCTTCTTTTTTTACATCTGCCGGCGCCAGATTTATAGTAATTCGTTTTTGAGGAAAAGGGAATCCACTATTCTTGATTGCAGCATTTACGCGTTCTTTCGATTCTTTTACCGCACTATCGGGCAGGCCAACCGTTGTGAATGAGGGTAACTGACTTTCCATATGCGCTTCAACTTCCACAAGAAAAGCATCGATTCCGAGAACAGATGCACTAATCACCTTCGCTAACATAAGACTCCTTTGTAGATTAGCTTATATATACAAATTTTTCAATTCAATGTCAATGATAAATTAGAATGAATACAAAGCATTATTGATGATTTATTCAGATAGCTTTAAATTGAATTCGATAAATGATGATATGCAAATGAAGGTTACGAGTGACACAAATTGGAGCTATTGAGCGGCTGTCAAATCACAATTATATCGATGTTGACAATATAATAAAAATTTGCTATTATCAATTATGACCAAATTTAAAAACTGGAGTGATTGCAACAATGAAAAAAATACTTCTTCTGTTGGCGGATGGATTTGAAATTTATGAGGCAGCCGCGTTCTTTGACGTAATTGGCTGGGCGAATGAATTTGGAAATACAGATATTCGTATTGCGATTGCCGGGAGTCATTTGAACTTAAAATCTACATTTGGTTTACGCATTGAAGCTAATATTTTGCTAGAACATGTGAATCCGGCAATGTATGATGCCCTGGCAATTCCCGGTGGCTTTGAGACTGCCGGCTTCTATAATGATGCATTTTCTGCACCGTTTCTAAAAATAATTAATGATTTTAAGCATCTCAATAAACCGATTGCATCTATCTGTGTTGGAGCACTGACTCTGGGAAAAAGTGGTATTTTACGTGGTAAATGTGCGACCACATATCATCTGAATAATGGAAAACGACGAAACCAATTGTCAGAAATGAACGTTCACGTGCTCGATTCACCCATTGTCGTGGACGACGATATTATTACATCAACTTCACCAGCCACAGCAATTCAAGTTGCGATCAAACTGTTAGCACGTTTGACAACTCAAGAAAATGCTGACCATATTTATCAATTAATGGGATTTTAGTCACAGGTCTATCGTTGCGATCGAATATATCATTAAAAAACATTCGTCTTCATATTGTAGGTTTATTCGTTCGGTCCGATTGATTTTTATTGTGGAAATTGCAAATTAATTGGAGAGAGCCATGCGGTTAATAGGAAATATTCTGCTAATAGCTATCATATTCCAAACAACGTTATTTTCTCAGACAAAAGAGGTTAGCCCGGATGATCGTGGTTACATTGTTAGTGTGGGCGACAAAGTCGATAATTTTCAGGTTGAACTGATTGATGGTACAAAGAAATTTATCTCTGAATTTGACAATGATGTAGTTGTCCTTAATTTTTTTGCGTCATGGTGTACTGTCTGCCGCAAAGAAATTCCCCATATTGAAAAAGAAGTATGGCAAGCAATGAAATCAAAGGGTGTTCTCGTGCTTGGAATGAACTATAAAGAAGATCAAAAAACAGCCCAGGCATATATTAATGAAATGAAAATAACCTATCCTGTCGCACTAGATGAAGACGGTACCGTGTTCGAAAAATTTGCTCGCGGTGGAGTCACGCGCAATATTGTACTAAATAGACAGCGTGAGATAATTTATCTCACTCGTTTATTCAATGAAAAAGAATTCGAGGGAATGATTCATTTTATACGAAATGAAATTCATATGGAACATAAGAAGAATGTTATGGAAAATGATACTTTTGCTACAAAGTTGCTTACAGATTTGTGCGACTGTGGATTGCAAATCGTGTTAAAATATCATGGTAAATATAAAACCTGGTTTGAAGGCAAAATTTTTTCCCGAAATAAAAACAAATTGAAGATTGGCATTTCGATATTTGATGAAGATATTGTTTCAAGCAAGTATAACAAAAAGAATAAATCGTTAGATATTATATATCGATATTATCCGGGAATCCGAATAGCTATTCTTTCCATGAAAAAATTTGATGTTCCTGCGGATATTAAAGTAGTAAATATCTATGATTTCGAAGAATAGTGATTGATCGTATAATATTGTAAATGGATTATGTATAATCAATAATTGACAAGTTATAGCATTTCAACAGTGTTTATTCTGAGTATATCGAAAAACTCCTGTGAAAATAAAACTTCAATTCAAAAAACAGCTATATTATATGTATGATCCCAAAACTTGGTTGGATCATTCACGTTTGTGTTTGGCGACGCGAGCAAACGCGTCAATTATCTTATCAATCACGACGG
>JAFGDW010000065.1 GCA_016931935.1 Candidatus Zhuqueibacterota bacterium
CAAATTCAGTGTATCTAACTCAGTTTATTTTAGGAAATCCAAATAATCTTCACATTAATAATGAATTAAACACACTTTTTTTGAAATTTGTGAATAATTCAAATCAGGAAATTCAATATAGAAATTCAGGTACTATATTATGAAATTGTATAATCAGTTCATCCGTTCAATGCATGCGTGAACTAAATTCCTCAATTCTATTTTTGGATGAACAGTATTTTGCATTCAATTGCTTAATCTATACGTAAAAATCCTTTCACGATATATAAGTCAGGATTTAATCTAACAGTATCCCATAGTATTATTTTGCCCGCTGTGGGGTACTGTCACAATACTGTCGTTTATTGTTTATCTGTGATATGACAACAGTTCATATCGCAATCATACTTTTTCCTCCTAATTTCTATGTACTATTCACACCAATAAAATTCTGTCCACAAATTTATCATTGTCACAATACTAACATAAATTGGTTACTCAATGCACGATTTGTTGTTCACAATAATTAGCTAAAGAGAAAATAAAAATTTCCGATATACTATACACCAATGTATAAAAAATTCATAAAGCACAGGAGAAACATAAAATGAGAAAACCTAATGCTTTCCGTTTATCCATAGCATTGCTTTTTTTCTTGATAGGATGCTTATTATTTAACGGTACAAAACAACTGTCAGCACAGGACAAAGTTAATATTTATGGTTACTTTTCAGTAAATTATGAAAACGTCGGAAAGGAACCCGATGGGAATAATAGTCCCGGTGAATTCAGTTTTCCTCATCTGAACGTTATGATGCAATCACGATTATCCGACCAGTTCAGGATGTATATTAACCTGGCCGGTGATGGCGGCGGTACGCTTGCAGTACGTAATTATTGGGGCGAATACGTTTGGCGCGATTATCTAAAATTCAGGGCCGGGAAAATATACCGCCCGTTTGGCCTGTTCAACGAGAAGCTGGATGCCGTACCGACATATCTTGGAATTGAACCACCGGAATTATTTGATAACGATCATCTCATGCTTCCCCGCACCGGCGAAGTGATGGTTCATGGAAACATTCCAATGAATGATAATACGTTAAAGTATGCTGTCATGATCGGGAACAAGGAAGTCATCGATGAAGGCAAAGCATTCTCATGGGATTTGAATCTCAGCCATTCAAATAAATTAATCATTGGCACATCCGGCTATCATTCGGACGAATCGGGTGCACCACAAAGTATCGGCGAAGGATCGCCTTCAGGCGGCGTTCTTCCGTGGATGGCCCGGGACAAGTATACTGTGCTGGGCGGCTATTTTCAAGGGAAGGTCAGCAATCTGACTGTTAAAGCCGCTTATTGGGCGGCTAATCACGATGCAGTGCGTGATGCTGCCAGTATTGTTAGTCTCGATCAGATAACCGGCTTGAATGCCATACAACGTAACCGATTCGGATTGACAAAGTATGATCAATCTTCTGATATTAACGATATTGTTACCAATGTTTCGTATTCTGTTAAAACGTACTATATCCGGTTAGGGTACACGATAGCAGGTGGCACGATCCCCGCAATTAAATGGGAAACAACTCCTTTCATTTTCTGGGATTTCTATGAAAATCCCGAAACGATTGCCAAGAAAACATATGGCGGCGACAACGAGGCCGGTTTGGCGGATGATGGTAAATTTGCCAAACCAACCATCGGCATTGCAATAAAACCGATTTATAATGTCGCTTTAAAAATTGATGCCAGTACTCACATGTACAAATGGAATGGTGATGATGTCAGCTATAAAGAAATTCGCTTTGATCTTTCCTATTTTTTTAAATAAGATGAATTGAAAGGAATAAAAACATGAATGCAATAATTCGATATTTAATATACATGCTCTTGTTGATTGGCTTTTCATGTATTGCTTCGGCACAGACCGTTATTATCGTTCATCCCGAAAATACACTGGAAAAGGCCAGCCGTGCAGATATCAGTAATATTTTTCTTGGCAAAAAAACGCAGTGGGATGGTGGCGGTAAAATTATCGCGGTCGATCATAAAAAGGATTCTAAACCGGGCAAAGCTTTTTTGGACGTGATTGTCAAAATGAGTGAAAATGAATACAAAAACTATTGGGTTGAAAAGATGTTGTCGGGTGAAGCAGAGCCGCCTAAAAATTTCAGCTCTGACGAAGACATTCTAAAATTTGTTAAAGCCAATAAGGGCGCAATCGGCTATATCAGCGCGGAAAATGTACAAGAGGGTGTTAAAGTTATCCCGGTAGATGACAAAAAAGAATGGTGAATTATGATATTCGGGAATTCGAATAGATTATCTATTTATTACTATCATTGTTATTCGGATTCACGTTTCAATTACATATGCTTTGCGTTGGACATGAATTTATGGAATGAGAATTAAATAACATAGTCTGCGTTCATTATAATATTTTCATTAAGGTAACGATACGTAGGCTTGGCTATGTGTGACAAATTTCTAACATGCACTTTCATCTAGACGAATTCAGCGATCCGCTGTGTCCGTGAATAGAAATTTCTGCATGCTCCGAAGGCGCATCCGCCTATGGCGTGATTCGCAGGAATGACATACTTTTAATTTTGCAGAAGTTGAATAACTTATTTAATTCTGAATCCTATGGGAGATTTAAGATGGGTTTGCTTAGTTTCAGAGATATATCAATAAGGTCAAAATTAAATCTTATTTTATCAGCGCTTTCATTATCTATTTCAATTTTCATTTTTATCTACTTCCCATACAGGCAAAACGCAGTACTCAAAAATGAATTTACTGCCCGGCACGCCACCACTGCAGATATGCTGGCGTTAGGCTGTGGAGTTGGACTTGGAACGGAACAGCTTATTGTGTTGAAAAATGTTTTCGATTGGGCCAAGGAAGATAAAAATTTAATCTACATTGTTGTGATTGGGAAAGATGGGAAAAAAATCACTCAATATCCAAAAGACCTGAATGTTAGTTTCGATGAAATTATTGCCCGTGGCGATGCGGTGGAACACAATAATGTTATGCAATTTATTCGTAAAATTAATTATGGCGGCGAAAATTACGGGACTATTTTGCTTGCCGTTGACCTGAAAACAGTCATGCATGAAGTTAACGCCACGCGGCGTACGACTTTGTTGATAGCGTTATTTCTGTTTGGATTTGGCATGCTGATTTCAGGATTCGTTGGTAACTATTTTAAATCCAATTTGGAACAGGTTGTTGATTTGGCAAAAGCAATTGAGGGGGGCGATCTTAATACCCATATTGAAGCCCCAAGTAAAGACGAAATCGGACGCTTATGTACATCCTTGAACCAAATGAGTACCACGCTGTGGACAAATCAAAATAAGGTAAATACACTGATTGAGATGTCCAAAGACGTAGCGCGGGAAGTGAACCGAACGGTGGAAAAATTAAAAAACGGATTCATTTCCGAACGCGCTAACATCGGGAATGCCAGCGGTGAATTCCGGCAGATGGTTGAAGGCATTAACGCATCGCTGGATGCAGTGGTTCAACCCCTGCACGAAGCGAACGATGTGCTGGATCAACTGGCAAAGCGAAATTTAACAGTCCGGATGACGGGTAGTTATACAGGTGAATTGTCCGAATTTAAAAGCAACATGAATTCAGCTATTCAAAATCTTGAAGAGGCAATGGGACAGGTTTCATCGGGCGCATTACAGGTTAGTTCTGGAGCACAGCATATCAGTAGCGGTAGCCAGTCGCTCGCCCAGGGAACATCGGAACAAGCGAGCTCACTGCAAGAAATCGCCAGCAGTCTTCAGGAAATGAACTCTATGACAAGACAGAATGCTGAAAATACAAATCAGGCACAATCAATTTCAGCGAATGCCGGTACAATTACCGATCAGGGAATGGCCAGCATGCAACGCCTGTCCGACGTAATGAGCCGAATAAAAGAATCATCGGACAAGACTGGCAAAGTGTTGAAAACTATCGATGATATTGCATTTCAAACCAACCTGCTTGCATTGAACGCTGCTGTGGAAGCCGCCCGCGCCGGAGAGGCTGGTAAAGGATTTGCTGTTGTTGCTGAAGAAGTGCGAAACCTGGCCATGCGTTCGGCTGAGGCTGCCAAAAACACATCCACACTCATTCAAGATGCTGTCCAGAATGCGGAAGAAGGCGTTAACGTGAATGATGAAGTTTACCGTAATCTAATGGCAATTAGTGATGAGGTACAAAAAGTCAACAAAGTGATGAACGAAATTGCCGTGGCAACCGCACAACAAACTCAGGGCATCAATCAAATTAATTCCGCGGTGGATCAATTGAATCAGTTAACACAGCAAAATGCTGCCAATTCGGAAGAATCCGCCAGCACCGCGGAGCAACTCTCCAGCCAGGCAAACGAGATGCAGCACCTCGTCCAAAGTTTTAAACTTTCATCCACCACTGGCAGGAAACATCGTGTTTTTTCTCAAGACCCAATCAATCACAAAAATATAAATCAATTTTAAATACAAAACTTGTTCAAAATGCATCGATGGATACACACAAACATCGATGCATTTTTCCAATGTGTTTCGCTGTTAACGAAGCGCAACCTTGAATAATTTATAGTAACAACGCACATTCAACTTGCAAATAAACCGACAAATAGCGATATTTATCACACATTCAATTAATTGGCAAACTGACCTTTTTCGTCAATCAAGAATTCACCAACCGCACCAATATGAGTTTTTTTCCATGCGTACACCACCAGTAACTGTAAAATATATTTGCTGCCACCTATTTTTTCTTATAATATTCATCAGCGTTTTTTTTTCATCCAACACGAGCCTTGCACAAACATCCACAGAAATATCAGGCATTGATTCAACTGACCTGACAATAGCTGCGCCATACAATCGCGCAAATTCATACATGCATACGCCGGCTGCGGTAACAGTAATAGATGAGACCGAAATTCGCCGCAACGGAGCCGAGCGTTTGCAGGATATTCTGATGCGGGTACCTGGTTTCTGGTTTGCCGACATGACCTATTTATATCCGATCAGTGCAATCCGTGAATCGGCATGTCCAGGCTATCACTCGATGCAAATTTTTATAGACGGGATGCCGTTAATAAATCCGATGTCCGCCAGCGTGTATTACCCAATCGATGTTATTCCGCTTGCGTTAATTGAAAAGATAGAAATTTTAAAGGGAAGCTGGGGCGGACGTTATGGTACAAACAGTGCAACCGGAATCATTCATATTTATACCAAAAAGCCGACAGATCGGCCGGGATTACAAATCCACGCTTCAGGATCGACGCTAAGTTCGTTCACATCCTGTCTGCAATACAGCCGAATGATAATACCTGAGATGTTCGCTTCCGCCGATTTAACTATCTATGCCAACGCAGGATATCATAAAAATCCTGCGTTTGATGGAGCCACAGTAACCATTCCACCCGACATTAATACACAGTCCGGTCTGCCGGCCATTCCCAATCACTTTACAGCGAACGATGTCGATGGCCAGTTGGCTTATGTGTTCGGACTCAATTTTCAAGGACAGCTTATGCCCAAATTGTCAACCCGGGCACGGCTGCAATTTGAATACATCCAAAGTAAATCGTATACATCATCGATTTTTTCAGATTTCGACCTACCATTTGTTACCAATACAAATGCGCTTAAATTATCACTTTCCGATCATACACGGTTTGAATTGAATGACTGGAATTCCGCGCATGCACAAATGAATTTGTATTATCTGGGAAATACGCTAGCATATGGCGGAGGCTTAAGTGCGAAACATATGATGTTTGAACTTGAGCTAACAGATCAAATGAATGTAACCAATAACGATCTAACATTCGGGCTTCATATTCGCAGCGTGGCCACCGCAACAACAACCAGCAATATTCGAGATGTAAATTTTAATCCCGAGGCTACCACCGACTTACTTTATGCCGGCTTTTTTCAGGACCGAATTTATTATCAAAATCGTCTGGAAATTCTGTTAGGAATCCGCGCCGAAACATGGACACAAATGAGCTACAAACCGGTCGTTATGCCAAATTTCCGAATCTCATTTTGCCCATCAGAATCAGTAACAGTATGGGGGGCATTTGGCCAATCTGCCGTAGCGCCGGGCTATTGGGAGACATATCTTGAGTATCGCAAGCAATCCATTCCATACATCAGTGCTGAGCGAGCGCGCTTTATTGCCGACCAAAACGGCTTAGCCGGCGCCGAACGCGACAATTATCTCCAGCAACAGGCTTACTTTCGTTCACTCTTTCTTCCGGGAACCAACGAACTATATATTGCAATGATTCCCGCATCGAATTTGAAACCCATGAAATATAACTCATTTGAATATGGCTTTCGGAAAAAATTAGACAATCGAGCGTTGATCGATATTGCAGGATATTACATGAAAGTGAAAGATGGTATCGGACCGGATGTGGATTACTCACATAACCAAACTGTATACTCCGAAATTTTTCCGACAGCGACTATTTGGCCAATCTATTATTTCAATAATTATCAGAGTAATATTTTCGGTGGCGAATTAAATTTTCACTTGCTTCCCAGCCCAAATTTGAACATAAATATCTCGTATGCTCTGTTCAATGAATCCAGGGATTTTACCAATTCACAGGCAACGCCTTCTGCTACCCAATCCACGTCACCAGCGGCGCCAACAACGCCAACCCATATTCTTCGTCTGCATCCGGAATTTTTTATTCCCAAATTTAATATGATGTTTTCAATCTATGCGCTCTGGGCATCCGAATGTGAACGGGGAGTTCCGTTTAATTACCTTACGCAACGACCTGATCATCAAGCATCTCAATTTACATATCCGGCTGGCGCTCAATTTCAATTAGACTTTTATGTAGAAAAGTCATTTTTTCAAAATCAGCTACACCTGTATGCGTACGGAAAAGATATATTCACGCAAAACGATCAACGTTATTATAGTGATGCTGCCCCGATCGGTTTTCCCCATACTGTACATGGTACGTTTGGCGGCGGTCTTAACTTGTACTGGAAAATCAACAATTCGGCAAAATAGGCACCACTTTGACATACCGATATGATTTCCCGCATTCCCCCTGTCCATCACTCACATTAAATCTAAGATAATACCCACTGAATTAATCTAAATTTTTGTCATTTCATTTATTCCTGCTTAATCAATGACTAATTTTGACGATAACAAATATATAACTGTCGGTAGAAATTTCCTGTATAATCTTTATTGACAATGAATTGTAATTAATTTATAGTAACTATTCAGTTTGTTACAAACCGTCGACTGAGCCTGTCGAAGTCGACATCTTCCCAAAAACCTGTGGGCTGTTGCCCCAGCTTCGCAGGGACAGGCTCAGGCAACGGACTGCTGAATAGTTATAATTTCTACATTCACCTGCTATAGGTGGAAAGTTGACTAGGTTCAATTTCTTATGTCCCGGCATACATAAAGACAAGAAGAAATAACCATATTTAAGGATGGGAAATGGGACAGTCGTTATCAACTCGCATTGCAACTATTATTTTTTGTGTTCTGGTCGCAATCCTGACGAGTGGATTTATTTTCATCTATCGTCAATTGAAAATAAATGAACTTCAGAGTTCCCGGAGAAATATTGACAATATATCTGAGCTAATGAATTCCGCATTACTTTTCGCCATGGAAGCAGGTGTCGACGATGTGGAACCATTTATAAAACAGGCAAATGGATTGAATAATATTACTGATATTCGTGTCATCCCCAGCAATTCTATTCGGTCGAACAGCGAACAAAGTATGGATATTTCAGAAAAAGACGTCTTTAATACTCTAAATCCGGTCGTAAAAGAGGAAATTTTCAGTAGTGATCACGTAATTCGATCGATCTTACCCATTCGAGCCACCGATGCATGCCTTGAATGTCATGACGGAAAAGCCGGACAGGCACTTGGTATTATAAGTATTCGAAGCTCTATGGCAAATGCATACAAGGCAATCATGCACGAGCGTAATCTTCTGCTCTACTCCGGAGCTACAACCATCACAATTGCATTTTTCATTATTGTTTTCCTAATTCGACATCAGATAGTTCAACGTATCCAATGCTGCCATTCATCCATCAAAAAAATGGCCGATGGTGATATGTCGGTGCCAATCATATGCAAAGGTAGCGATGAAATCGGTGATATGGCTCGATCGCTACAAATATTACAATCCAACATCGCAGAGAAAGCACAGGTCGCCCTAAAAATCGCTACCGGCGATTTGGACGTAAACATCAACGCCAACTCAAATGAGGATGCACTCAGCAATGCCATGATTACAATGAAATTCCGAATTTCTCAGATGCTGGAAGATATTTCCGTTATGACCAAAAGTGCACTCGATGGTCAACTTAATCATCGAATCGATGAATCGTATCACAATGGGGAATACAAGAAAATAATTCATGGCATGAATCAAATTATGGATGCTATAGTAACGCCGATACAAGAAGCCGCCACTGTACTATCGGATGTCGCTAAAAAGGATCTGACACCACGAATGGAGGGATTATTTAATGGCGAACATGCGCTGTTAAAAACATCCTTAAATACAGCATTAAATCAGCTTGATGCTGCCATGCGTCAGGTTTCACATAATATGTCGCATGTGACATCTTCGGCAATTAAATTAAATCAAACTTCCGAAGAGCTCGCTTCGGGCGCGTCTTCTCAGGCAGCGGCTGTTCATGAGGTGACAGCCAATTTACACAGTATTTCCGATCAAATCGATGGCAATACCAAACTTACGCAGCATGCTAAAGAATTGACATCCAAAACCGGCGTTTCGGTGCAAACGGGCATCCAACATGTGAACGACCTTTCATCCAGTATGGAAAAAATAAAGCATTCTGCGGACGAAACTTATAAAATTGTTAACACGATAAATGAAATTGCATTTCAGACAAACTTGTTGGCGCTGAATGCCGCTGTTGAGGCTGCACGGGCAGGTGAAGCCGGCAAAGGATTTGCGGTTGTCGCCGAGGAAGTAAGAAATCTCGCCATGCGCTCGGCTGATGCTGCTAACAGTACATCACAGTTAATTGAAGAATCAATCCAAAATGCAGATGCCGGAGTTTCTCAACATAAATCAGTACTAGACGATTTAAATGATATTAATAATCAGGTCAATCAAGTAAGCGGAATAATCGCAGAACTGGCCGAGAAATTCCAACAACAAAATATTGGCATTGGGGAGATAGAACTTGCATTGGATCAAATTAATGACGTCACCCAGAAAAACACGAGCAATGCTGAAATGACATTCAACGTTGTTAAGCAGCTAAAGCAAAAAGCTGTTGATATGGGCGAAATGGTGACCGGATTTCAATGTTCTCACGTCGTCTCCGGAGGACAGTTCATTCCACGACACGCACAATAGTATGAAACTAGTTTACGGATTCCAGTGAGACCAGACCACAATGGACATATCCTTTAATGCGATCGATAATTCACTGACTAGTGATCAATTTGCAAGAGTCAGCCAAATACTCTACAGGGCCTGCGGCATATCGCTTGGGCCGGGCAAGGAAGAATTGGTAAAAGCACGACTGGTGAAACGGTTACGTTTTCTAAATTTGCACAATTTCGATCAATACATAGAATTTGTAAATTCCGGCAAATCGGCGCAAGAGCTAAAAATAATGACCGATGCGCTTACAACCAATAAGACCAGTTTTTTTCGGGAAGAACAACACTTTCATTTTTTGAAGGATCATGTCATCGATGTCGTTGCCAAAACGACTCAAAAGCTACGCATCTGGAGCGCCGGGTGCTCATCCGGAGAAGAACCATATTCCATTGCAATGCATTTGCAGGAAAACATATCGAATAGTTATAGTTGGGATAATAAAATACTGGCAACGGATATATCACCAACTGTTTTAAACAAAGCCAAAAATGGTATTTACACTGAAGAATCATTGCGCGATGTTCCGGTTAGTTTACATAGTAAATATTTCCGGAGAATGGGAACTGAGTTTGATATACAATATCAGGTAATGGATAACATTCGGAATATGATAAAATTTGCTATTCTGAATCTCATCGGCCCATGGCCTATGAGCGGACCATTTGACGTTATATTCTGCCGAAATGTTATGATTTATTTTGATAAGCCAACACGGCAAAAACTTGTATCGCGGTACTATTCACTCTTAAAACCTGGCGGGTATCTTTTCGTTGGTCATTCTGAAAGCCTGACGGGAACTGCAACTCAATTTAAATATATTCAGCCTGCTGTATACATGAAAGAACAGATATGATGAGGTGACAGGTGAAGGTTATTGTAGGCGTTGCTGACATGAAAATCAGTAATAATAAGGATGATGTTTTAATCACCTATGCGCTTGGAAGTTGCCTGGGTATTACAATTTTTGATCCGGTTGCACACGTAGGAGGCTTGTTGCATGTTATGCTCCCTGTCGCCAGTGTGGATCCAATAAAAGCAAAATCCAATCCGTATATGTTTGTGGATACCGGTGTACCCAGACTATTTACTGAGAGTTACAAGCTGGGAGCAAAGAAAGAGAGACTTGTTGTTAAAGTAGCCGGCGGAGCCAGCACAAATAGCGAAATTGATGAAGATTTCTTTAAAATTGGTAAACGCAATTTTGTGTTGCTACGAAAAGTACTCTGGAAAAATGGAGTGCTGTTAAAAGCATACGATGTCGGCCAAAACCATTCCCGCACGATGTCATTAGATATTGGTACCGGACAAGTAATTATAAAAATATCAGGAAAATCGGAAAATGAATTATAATCGTTTGATGTCACAAGGAGACGATGTAAAATGGCGTTGAATGTATTGGTTGTTGATGATAGCTCGGTAATGCGCTCCATGATCATTAAGACACTGCGATTATGCGGCGTAGATTTGAGCGAAGTGCATGAAGCCAGCAATGGTCAGGAAGGGCTGGCGATATTGCGCGATCACTGGGTCGATTTAGCACTAATCGACATAAATATGCCAGTGATGAATGGAGAACAGATGATCGAACATATAAAATCCAATCCTGACACAGAAGATTTGGCGGTTATCGTTGTTTCCACGGAAAGCAGTGAAACGCGTATCGACAAACTACTTGATAAGGGCGTGCAGTTTATACATAAACCATTTACGCCTGAAACACTGCGAGAAATTATTCTAACCACTGTAGGAGGCCTGGATGAGCAATGACATCGCCCAAATTTTACATGAAATCGCAGCATCCACGCTGGAAGAAATGTGTTTCATGTTTGAAGAACCCGATTTGGATGAAGATCAATTCCATTTGCGAGGCGGAAAAGCAGCGCTTATAAAATTCAAAGGTGCCTTTTCGGGCACGATGATTTTGAAAGCATCCGGGCGAATTCTTCAGGCATTTGGTGAAAACATGCTTGGTGAGGATGAACTGACGGAAGGCCAAATGCAGGATGCATTAGGCGAGGTTTCGAATGTAATCTGTGGAAATGTGTTGCCTGAAATTTCCGGATCAAAAAAAGATGTCTTTGATCTCGAATCGCCAATTATTTATCGTTTGGACGAACTGCCGGAAATCAATGCGGAATTGCCGATCGAATCAGTACGGCTGCCATTGGAAGAGGGTTTTATTGAAATACAATTAATTAGAGACGTTCCGGTTCAGGTCAGTTGAGTTGAAGTTTCAGCTTTAAGGACAAAAGGAAAAGCACATGATTAAAGTATTGGTTGTTGATGATTCTGCCGTCGTAAGACAAGTTTTGACCGAAGAGCTTTCAAAATTTGAGGACATTGATGTTGTCGGATCGGCAATTGACCCATATATGGCCCGGGAAAAAATTATTCAGTTGAAACCGGATGTGATAACACTGGATATCGAAATGCCGAGAATGGATGGCCTGTCCTTCCTGAGAAAATTAATGAAACACCATCCGCTTCCGGTTGTTGTTGTTAGTTCGCTTACACCTCAAAACAGTGAAACGGCTGTAAAAGCGCTGGCGCTTGGCGCGGTGGAAATTGTAAGCAAACCCGGTTCTCAATTTTCTGTCCCTGACGTTGCGAAATCATTGGTGCGAGCAGTACGGGCGGCAGCTTCGGCAAATGTCACAAAGCGAGATTCATCACCAGATCAGTCAAAATCAGCCATCATGTCGCTGAATGCTAATTTTTCGTTGACAACCACCCATAAAGTGGTCGCTATTGGCGCATCTACTGGTGGCACCATCGCAATCGAAAATGTGCTTCGTGGATTTCCCGCCAATTGTCCGGGAATTGTCATTGTCCAACATATGCCTGAATTTTTTACTGCATCGTTTGCTGAACGGCTGAATAAAATTTCTGCAATGGAAGTTCGCGAGGCCAAAGAGGGTGATTATATTACTCCTGGTCTGGTATTAATTGCACCGGGAAATTATCATATGCTTGTTGGGAAAAGTGGCGCCCGGTACTACGTCCGCTTAAAGCAGGGACCTGCGGTTCATCACCAGCGCCCCAGCGTAGATGTGTTGTTCCAATCAGTCGCTAAAAATGTCGGGCAAAATGCGATTGGTGTAATTCTCACCGGTATGGGCGCGGACGGCGCCAAAGGAATGCTGGAAATGCATGACGCCGGCGCATATACAATTGCACAAGATGAAAAATCGTGCATCGTGTTCGGTATGCCAAAAGAAGCAATTAAAATGGGCGGCGTTGATAAAATCGTCTCGCTTGAAAATGTGGCATCAAATGTACTTCAACAAGTCGAAAAGGTGTCCGTATAAGCCGGATCGTCGAAAATAGCAACTCACTTCCGTTAAGCATCACGTACAATTGTTTGGTTTCGATCTTCGCCCACGGAAATTATACTTGCTCGCGTCCCTGTCATTTTTTCAATGGTCTGTAAATATTTTTGAGCATTTTTCGGTAAGTCTTCGAAAGTCCGTGCTTCACGAGTCGATGTTTTCCACCCTGGCATTGTTGTGTACTCCGGTTCACATTGCTCCAAAATCGTCACATCTGCCGGAAAGTCTTCAATACGTTTATTCCCACATTTATAAGCAGTACAAATACTAATTTCTTCCAATGAATCCAACACATCCAGTTTGGTAATCGCCAATTTTTGAATACCGCTCAATCGAATAGCATGTCGCGCCACGACCAAATCAAACCATCCGCATCGACGTGGGCGTCCGGTTGTCGCACCAAATTCATTGCCCAATTTACGAAGTAGCTCCCCCATTTCATAATTTTCTTCAGTGGGAAATGGTCCAGATCCAACACGCGTCGTATAGGCTTTAATAATACCGATAACTTCATCAATCACCATTGGGGAAATACCCAGTCCAACACAGGCGCCACCGCTAATCGGGTTGGACGACGTCACAAAGGGATAAGTACCGAAATCCATATCAAGCAACGTCCCCTGTGCACCTTCAATTAGTATCTGTTTGTTCGACTGAATCGCTTTGTGCAAATAAAAAGATGTATCGATGATATAGGGTTGTAATTTCCGGGCATACTCACGGTATTTATCAATAATATGATCAGCATTTAATGTCGGCTGATTATAGATATTTTTCAGGATCAGATTTTTTTCGTCAACATTATCTCTGATTTTTTTGACCAGCACATCATCATTAAGCAAATCAACCATTCGTACACCGGTTCGATTTGCCTTGTCCACATATGCAGGTCCAATGCCACGACCAGTGGTGCCGATTTTATACGTCTGTTCTTTAGCAGCATCCATTGCCTGATGATATGGCATTATTAAATGGGCACGGTCACTGATCAGCAATCGACCATCCGTTGTAATTCCATTTGCCGCGAGGCTCTCAATTTCCTCAAAAAGTGCCTGAGGATCGACAACCACACCATTTCCAATGACACATAGTGTTTGATCATGTAATATGCCGGATGGAATCAAATGAAGGATTATTTTACTTCCATTGATAACAATTGAGTGACCGGCATTCGCGCCGCCCTGGTATCGCGCGACAATATCTGCATTTGCACTCAACAGGTCTACAATTTTTCCTTTACCTTCATCACCCCACTGGGTACCCAAAACAATTCTGACTGCCATAGTTGTCCTTCCTGGTTGACAAGAAAAACTCCGAACAGTAGCACCCATGTTCGGAGTAGATAATTACATCATCTATTTATTATCCGCGTTACACTATACGCACTGCAATATGTCAGTATTCACATAAAACGTATAGTCCAATTTTTCCAGCCACAAATTTTAGAAACTTGCGGCTGCCTCTTCTGCAGAATTATATGTTTCAAATACAGTAATAAGTTTGGTAATCATCAGCAAACTTTGAATTTTATCAGTCACATTTGCCAACTTTAAATCACCGTCATTATTCCGCATTGTTGTAAGGCCACCAATTAAAATCCCAAGACCTGAGCTATTCATCCAGCTTACTTTAGCAAGATCGGCAACAACTTTTGATTTATTTTCATCAATGAGAGAGTGAAGCTTTTCATTTAATAACGTTGCATCCGGGCCACCCATAATTTTACCAGATAACTCAAGAACAACAATATCATCGATAACTTTTTCCTTCAGGGTCATGATTTCCCTCCTTATTGAGAAATTATCTTCGAATTTTCTTTTTATCCTGACTTAATTGCCATTCAACAACTAATGGACTGGCAACAAAAATCGAGGAGTACGTACCAACAATAATTCCAACGAGCAGCGCAAATGAAAAGTTGTGAATCACTTCTCCGCCAAACAAAAACAATATGATGACAACAAGAAACGTGGTCAACGATGTCAGAATGGTGCGACTCAGTGTCTGATTGATGCTTGTGTTAAATATGGTCGTGTACTCTTCGCGCCGCATAACTTTTAAATTTTCACGGATACGATCAAAAACAACAATGGTATCGTTCAATGAATACCCAACAATTGTTAGGAATGCTGCCACAACTGCCAAAGAAATTTCCAAATTTAGTACGGAGAAAACACCAATAGTTATAATAACATCATGAAATAGGGCGACAACCGCACCAACTGCGAATTTGAATTCAAATCGATAACTAATGTAGATTAAAATCAAAACTAAAGCAGACAAGACCGCCCAGACGGCGGCGCGTTCCAGTTCTTTACCGATTCTAGGACCTACTGTGTCACGTTCTAAAATTTCAAATTTGTTATCGGGAATTTTATTAGACAATTCATTAGTAATCAGATCCGAAATTTCACCAATATTGCTTTGCTGTTCAACACTGATAAGAACTTCGCCACCTTCTCCAAGTTTCTTAATTTCGCTTTTTCCTTGACCGATATCCGAAAGAATATCACGTATTTCCCCAACCTGAATTGGTTTTTCAAATTTCAAACGAATTGTTGTACCACCGGTAAAATCAATTCCTTCATTGGGACCGCCATGCATAATTAAGGACACCAGTCCGATTATTATAAGTAAAAACGAGAAGATTGCTGCTAATTTCCTTTTTCCAAGAAAATCTACATTCGTATCCTTTAAAAACTGCATCGAATTCCTCATATACTTAGTTTTTTAATAGTCATCCGGGTCGTCATGAAATCGTAGATCAACCGTGTTACCACAATTGCCGTAAACATACTTGCCATAATACCAATTCCCAGCGTAACAGCAAATCCCCTGATTGGACCGGTACCGAATTGATAAAGGACGAGTGCTGTCAAAAGTGTTGTCAGGTTAGCATCCCAAATTGTTCTAAAAGCACGACCATAACCGCTATCGATTGAAGCCCGAATTGTTTTACCCGTACGAAGTTCTTCACGAATACGTTCGAAAATCAGCACGTTGGCATCCACTGCCATACCAATTGTTAGAATAATACCGGCAACGCCTGGTAAAGTCAAGGTAAAATGAAATGCCGCTAAAATTGCCAGTAGAAAAATAATATTCAGAATTAACGCGATATCAGCGATGATACCTGAGAATTGGTAGTAAATAATCATAAAAATCATTACGAGTACCAAACCAACGACCGCGGATGTCGTTCCTTTCTTGATCGAATCCTGTCCTAATGAAGGACCGACTGTTCGTTCTTCGATACTTTCCAGTTTTGCCGGTAAGGCGCCTGCACGTAAAACAACTACCAAATCTTTCGCTTCATTTATATTCGCCATGCCATCAATTGTAGCATTGCCATACGGAATTTTATCTTTGATTCGAGGAAATGATGATATTTTGTTGTCAAGTACAATTGCCAGGTGTTTGCCAATGTTTGCGCCGGTAACTCGAGCAAAAATTTTCGCACCTTCGGCATTCATGGAAAGCGATACAATCGATTGTCCGCCGGCATTGAACGAGTTGCTTCCGCCGCCGCCAACCTGAACATCCGCGCTTTCAAGATATTCGCCGGTCAATTCGGGTTCTTTCTTGACCAATAACAGATAGTAATATTCGTTCTCTTTATCGCGCACAGAAATTTCGGGTTTACTTGACCACAAAAATTCTGAATCTTTCGGAATGACATCTTGTACTTCCGGATAATTAAGAATCCGGTTAATTGTAGGAATATTCTGCTTTGGTGCAGCCATCAGGTTACGGACATTTCCAAACAATGACAAGAACGGATTTTCGTCGAACATTTCTTTATCCACATTTAATGTGGAATCTGTCATCATAGAATCTTTTGCTGCTTCATCTGTTTCGCCAAATAGCTCTGACAGGTTAACCTCCTGCTCACTACGTTTGCGACCGCCCGAAAGGTTTGTATCGGTTTCTACGGAAACAGTCTGCGTGGAATCGAGAATTCCATACTTTCTATTCTTGACAATCTTGTCAATTTTTTGAACAACCGCCCACGTATCTTCCCAATCGCGCACCAGTTTAAATTCCAATTTTGCCGTTTCGCCAATAATGCGTTTCGCGCGGTTCACATCCTGCACACCAGCAAGCTGCACGACTATACGGTTATCGCCTTGCTTTTGAATAATCGGTTCGGATACGCCAAACTGGTCAATTCGGTTTCGTAAAACTTCAAGCGCGCGAGTAATGGATTCTTCTGCCTCTTTGCGCATGCCTTCAATAATTTTATTGTCGGATTCACCAATTTTGCCAAAATATTGTCCAAGAGACATATTTTTCTGAGTGAAGGTTTCCTCCAGTACATCAAAAAAGTCGAGGTCACGCAGTTTGGCGTCAGCGTCGACTTGCTTAATCTCTTCTGTAAACTCGGGACTTTTATTCTTGGCAATACTATTAATAAATTCTTTATAATCCATTTCATATACAAGGTATGCTCCACCCTGCAAATCGAGTCCCTGTTTAATAGCTTTGCGCTCAGTTTTATCCAGCTTTTCTTCGACAAGTGCCAGATTCTCTCCAATACTTATCGCATGACTCATACTATCACTGGTTGCTTTTCGCATTTTATGCCGAATTGTTCGTTCCAATTCATCATTGATCAATGCAACACTTATTTGTGAAGGGGTTAAACCACTTGCTTCAGTTAGTTGCTGCTTTAATTGTGCGCTTCGAGTTTTCAGTTTCTGCAAATTAACAGTCGGGTATAACTGCCACAATGCAACCAAAAACAATGCAATGATCAATACAGATCGGAATAATAATTTACGTTGCATGAAATACCTGCCTCCGATAAAAAAATACGTCTCAAATTTTCCTGCGTATTCACAACAAATCCCAAAACTGATAATAAATTATCATTGGGATTCATATTTGATTTGTCCCTTTTCTCAACCGAGCTATCAAATCTAAGAATTTAATTTCTATTTAATTCAGGACATATCAAATTTTTAATAAATGCTAATATAGGGGTTTTTTGCCTAAAAGTCAATAGAAATTTCAGATGCCCTTTTCATATTTCTGCTTAAATTTCATTATGCCATTAAAGATTGCCTCGGCTACCTGTTGCTGAAATTCTGCCGAATTCAAGCGCTTTTCTTCCTGACGGTTAGAAATAAATGCCGTCTCAACAATGATATTTGGCATGGATGCCCCTAATAGCACCCAGAAATTTCCTTGCCGCACGCCCAGGTCAGTCAAGTCGCAACCAGTTGCCAATTCCTGCTGAACCATAGCTGCCAGGTCTTCGCTTTCAAAATTATAAACATTTTGAGCCATGGTCGAGAGAATAAAATTCTCGTTACTTAAGTCATCGTACTGACTTTCTGATTCATATTTAATTACTGAATTTTCTAACAATGCAACTTCACGCGCTTCATCGCTTTTCTCTGGTCCGAGAAAGTAAGTGCTAACACCATGCAACCGCCGGCTGGGATTTGCATTTACATGAATACTGATAAACAATTTTGCCTGATTCCGATTGGCAAATTCGGTGCGGTCTTTAAGTTTGGGCAATCGGTCATCTTCACGGGTCATCAGAACCTGAATTTTAGTTCTTTCCTGTATCAGTTTTCGCAACTTGAAGGCGATAGCAAGTGTAATATCTTTCTCATAGCTAAATTTTCCAACGGCACCCGGATCCTTTCCGCCATGACCAGGATCGATGACAATTTTATCGAGCAACCATTTTTTTCGCTCACGTTCCAATTCACTGGATAATTCATCCGCGATGTTATTTTTAGTTTTGAGAGTGATCAGTATTTCATACGGATTCTCAACGTATACTTGTTTTTCCAGCACGGGTTCGGTGAGACGGAAACCTATTTGTGCAGTTTTATCGGATACCTGTTGCGGGACGATCTGTCGCACAATCCCCTGCCTGGTTGTCTGGCTGAGCGCGACTGAGTCAACCCGTCCACCATAAATATCCGCATAAAGCCAGCCATGACGATCACGCAAGCGAACATCAGCCTCAGCAAACCGCCGCGTCGTCACCATTCGGATTAAATTGCCATTCGCCTTTTGCTCAATTTGAATGGATAAAATATTTGTGTTTCGGAATTCGGATATTTCCAGCGTGTTAGTCGCTTTATCGTAATAAACGCGGTCAGGAAAAAAGCGTGTAATAATTGCTGAAAAATCGTTCAGGGGCACCAAGAAGTCATTGTCTTGCAGTAACGTTTCCGATGTCATCTGGAACATATTATTGCCAACCAGCACAAACGGATTGAATGCTGTAGCGACAATTGTTACTTCTTCCAGGGTAAGAGTCAATTTTTTAGTTCGATTATCAAAATGGGTCGCACCGTTCAATACGCCAGCAAATCGATAAAGCGACACAAATATAACGTTATTGTGTTCGACTGTTGGCAGCGAGGTTTCCGGTTGATTGAGATTGCGGTATTTCACAGCAACGGACTGAGCATAGGTAGGACATTGAAAAGCCAATTGCAGCAACCAGATAATAAGAATGTTCCGATAAAAGTTATGCATACCCCTTATTCTTTAGAAAATAAGTCACTGGCTTGTTTCAATGTTTGTTTTTCGTGTTCGGTCAATGCATCATATCCATTCTCATTAATTTTATCGAGAATGGCATCAACTTCCTCACGTAACTGCTGAGTGTGGCGCCGTTTTTTCGCGAGCGACATCATTTTGCGCTCTTTGTACTGCTTTTTGAAAAAGTCGGTTCCAATATGAATCTTTCCGCCTAATTTAAATTTAAAATACGCGAATCCAACAAGCATACCGCCCAAATGCGCAAAGTGTGCAACGCCGTCCTGACGGCCGGTAAAACCAAACAGCAGTGTAATTCCCAGAAAAATTAGTACCCAGTGTTTGGCTTTCAGGGATATAAAAAACGGGAACAGCATAATTCGGCGATCCGGGAAGAGCATTGCAAATGCGGCAAGTAAACCATAAATGGCACCGGATGCGCCAACCACCGGCGTCATCGACGACGGCTGAATTAATACGTGCACCAGGCCACCACCAACGCCACAAATAAGATAATATCTTATAAATTCCCGCTCACCCATGTAGCGTTCAATTTCACAACCAAACATCCACAGAATAAACATATTCAACAGAATATGAATAAAACCACCATGAAGAAACATGTACGTTCCCAATTGCCACACATAAAAGTGTGATGTTACATCCTGTGGAAACAGACCGAGCCAATTCAGGGTAAAATTGGGAAACACCTGCTGCACAAAAAACATAATGCCATTGGCAGCCAATAAAAATTTTACGGCTTTGGTAATACCATTACCAAAGCCGAATTGATATTGTGGTCGTTCAAATGAGTAATTATCTTGCATAAGGGAAAAATCAATTTACAGTTTTATCCTGGATTATTCATTGTAATTCATTAACGAGTCCAGACAGCTTGAATGGTGGATGATTTTAAATTTGGTGTATCAAATCAGTTTATTTCTGTTCATTCGCCGAATACATGCGTCTACAGCAAATTGTCTATGACTATTTTTTAGTAATGAATAATTCAAGTTAGAGAATACCAAACCGAATACCACCGCGAATGCCGAATCCTGACGGATCTACTTTGTAAGTAATATTATTGTCTTTTCGGCTTAATTTCGATCCATCATAAAATCCTTCAATTAACAATGATGAACGGGAACCGAGTTTATATAATATGCCGGCATTTACAACCCAGCGCATGCCGTGGTAGAATCGTGAATTCGCATCCGTCACATCTCCGGTTTCCGAGAATTCCTTTTCCTTTGTCCACAACATTTCATAACCAACGCCACCACCAATCGTATAGAAAAGTGTGTAACTTGCCGGAATTTTTACATTCACCTGTGCAGTAATAGGGACGATTGTGGATGATGATTCAGCATCCAGCCGCGAGCCTTTTTCAGTAACGCCGGCGATAGTTGCTTCACCAGTCGGAGTTTCTTTAGAATTCGACCCGCGAAAGAAATCGATTCCAATCCCAACGTCCACAGCTTCATCCATTGCTGATCCGAGCACCGCCCCAAGCATCAATCCACCCTTGGCATCTTTTGGATTAAAATATCCAACTTTTACTGTATTAACGCCATAGCCTCCACGTGCGAACAGTGTCGAGCAGCTTACTGAAAAAACAACAGTTAAGACAAGAATCACAAAATAGTTAGTTCGCTTCATGATGTTTCTCCTCATAAAAAATGGACGGTTACCTATTGTATTAAAAAATTAATTAAAAATCAAGGAAAATTTTTTGTTTATAACTTGTAACTTTTTAATAATTTGTAAAATAAAAAACTGTCACAATTATTGACAAAGTCTTTTATTATTGATATATTTACTTGCTTCCATGCGTGATTTCCATCTTAGTACAACAACTTAGCCTTTCCGCGAAAGGAGGTGACATGTTAGTGGAGAAGTATTACACCCGGGATTTTGACCTCATTGAGCATATCCCACCTTCATCAAATGCATTGCGTGAAAAAATTGGGAATATTTTAAAAGGCTCCCAAAATTGGACTGCGAATGTATCCAATATCGATAAGATTACCGGAAGTTACCAAATTATCCTTCAAGGTACATTGAATCGAGGTGAAAGTCAACCATAACCATAAATTACCGTGGATGATAATCCATTTAATCATGCATCAGTTATGTGTGAGGAGGTGCTTTGTTGGTGACTAACTTTAATTTGCGTGATTTAGAAATTATTCGAAATGCCAATTTATCGACATCCACGCTTCAGCGTCAGATCAATAATATGATTGAAAGCTCTGACAATTGTCGTGCGATCGTTGAATGTTTAAATCGAAAAACCGGTGAATATCGCATCGTTTTACAAGGCACACTGGATGAATAATTTGTAAATCCGAACAACCCTCAAGACGTTATGTGTAACGCAGCGGATTGAGTTTTGTTTCGTGTGTGTTGTGATGCAAGACATATGTGGTAGGAAGACGATGATGGCGTTGGGACCCTTCCATCGGCTTAGGCCGGTGGAAGGGTGTTTTTTTAACCCAAATAAGTACGAAGTCCTTTACTGCGCGATGTATGACGTAACCGCTTCAATGCTTTTTCCTTGATTTGCCGAACCCGCTCACGGGTCAAATTGAACCGCTCTCCAATTTCCTCAAGCGTCAATGGTGTTTCCTGATCGAGACCAAAATACAACCGAATAACCTCTGCTTCCCGATCTGTTAAGGTGTTCAACGCCCGAATCAATTCGATTTTAAGAGATTCGGTCATCAGGCTGTTATCCGGGGATGGTTGTTCGTCATCACCGATAATGTCCAGCAGACTGTTTTCCTCATCCTGACTGAACGGGGCGTCCAGCGATAACAATTTACTGGATATTCGCAATGTATCTGCCACTTCAACATCAGACATTTTCAGGCAATGGGCAATTTCCTGGGATGACGGTTCACGTTCGAACTCCTGCTCCAGCATGGCAAATGCTTTACCGATTTTGTTCAGCATACCAACGCGGTTCAGTGGCAACCGCACCACTCGGGATTGTTCGGCAAGCGCCTGAAGAATGGATTGACGAATCCACCAGACAGCGTATGAAATGAACTTAAATCCTTTTGTTTCATCAAATCGTGCTGCCGCTTTAATCAGGCCAAGATTTCCTTCATTAATAAGATCACCCAATGAGAGACCCTGCCCCTGATATTGTTTGGCAATGCTGACCACAAACCGTAAATTAGCTTTGGTTAGCCGTTCAAGCGCGATTTCATCGCCTGCTTTTATATCTTTAACCAGCGAAATTTCTTCTTCTGGGGTGAGTAAATCGACATCACCGATTTCCTGTAGGTACTTATCCAGGGAATGACTGGAACGATCCCGGGATTTCCGTTCGGTCGTACTCATGAACAATGGTCTCCCCAACAAGTTATTTGATGCATGAATATAGATAATTTTATATTTCTTTGCAACATCATTTTTTTAAAATTTGAATAAACCGTTATATTCGTTACACTAACTTTTTATATTTATTGACAGTTTGATCGATTAAATTTCCTGCAATACAGAAAAACTGTTTGTATGGAAGAATATTCTTTGTATTTTAGGAAGTATAAAGATTCCGATTATTCAGGTCGATTGAGATAGCATGGAAGGGCATGCAAATCTTTGTGCGGTTAGTTAAAAATTGAATCGATTATATTTACCTTCAAACCTGTGTTTTAGCTGAATATTCTTTTGACGGAAATACAAAATGATCCTATCTTTTTTACATAAGTACTATAAAAATATCATTATACTTTTTTTGATTATTATTTTCATGCCCACGACTCAATTACATACAAAATTGGTTCCGATCCATGCCAACATAAAGAAGACAACTCCGTACGTTATTTTTAACAACTGGCATCCGGGAGCGGATTATCCGTATTTTATGTGTTCCTATCCTGACTCGTTTTTGCTTACCGCTCATATAAAATCGAACCTGCTCGAATTTTCTGATTTCGGACTTGGTATTCCCTACAAAGAATCTCCTTTGGGAGAAGGACTGCTTTCGAACGTTGATCGTGATCCGTTTTACGATTTCCAGGCGGTTGACTGTATGACTTATGTTGAACAGACGCTTGCGCTGGCTATTTCCGGCGGTGCCATTGATTTTGAAAATGCGCTGCTACTTATTCGGCATGCTTCCCCTGTGTTCGATTTTGGTACTCGTAATCATTTCATAGTAGCCGATTGGATACCTAACAATCGCTGGCTTTTGCAGGATGTGACTCGGCTTATTGGCGACACGTTGTGCGAAACGATGACCAAAACAATCGATCGACAACAATTATTGAATCGTACGGGTTATGCCAGCGGAACAAAATTATCTCCCCAAAAATTCAGCATCAGCTACATCCCGAAATCCAAACTTCAGCAGATTGCACATAAAATTGAACCCGGCGATATTGTCTGCGAGATTACGTACGAACGCGGTATCTTTGTCTCTCATCTCGGTTTCATTATTCGTGATGACAAAAACGAACTCCAGTTTCGTAATGCCAGCTTTTGGTCACGTAAAGTGATTGACCAGCCGTTTTCTGTTTTAATACGGCGTCTCATCAAAAAACCACATATGGCCGGTATACTGATATTACGAATTGGAATCCCGTGATAGGCACATTTTACAATCACCCTATATTAACACTATCGTAACATTTCCCCTAAAATTTTAACCGTTATTTCATTTTGATTATTCTTTTTTTTTAAGTATATTCTCGGAAACATCAATTTAAATAACCAGGAACAGACAATGATGCAACATGTGACATATTATATGATTATTTTAATGGTAATTTTAGCCGGATGTCGCGATCCCAAAGTTGTGCAGAAAATGGATGGCAATTTAAAAGCCGAGCTGAAGCAGCTTCATGAAACCGGACATTTGGATGAGCGTATTCCTATTCTGTTTCGTATTAATGAGAAATTTACCGATATGCATCGTGAAGTACTGGAACAGAAAGGCGTAAAAATCAGTGCTCACATCGGCGATTTGTACACCGCAACCGTTCCGGCAAATAAAGTATACGACATTGCGAAATTCCGGTTTGTCGATTATGTGCAGGGACAGAAGAATTTCAAAACCCAACGTGCCGATTCCACCCAATTCATCCCATAGGAGAACTCGACTATGAAATTAAGTAAATATATGATGATTGGCTTTATGTTAACGCAAATCTGGTTGATTCAGCCAGTCATCGGAAATGAAACCGCAGCAATAGATCCGCAGCTACGAGCGCTGCAATCTCCGCTGCGAAACGGTTCACCCTCCTGGTTACCGTCTTCTCTATCCAAAACGAATCACGAAATATCCATTCCAGTATTGATCAAATTAAAACAATCCACAGAATTCCAAACACTTCCGTTCAAACCGCAGGCAGTCATCGGTGATATAGTAACCGCGACCGTTTCCACAAGTCAGCTATTCTCGCTTGTAAGTCTTTCTTCAATTGAATATGTTCAGGCATCGCGGATGTATAAGCCGCTGCTGGATGTCAGTATTCCCGAAATCAATGTGCGCCCGGTTTATCAGGAATATAATGTGACCGGACAGGGCGTTTTAATCGGTATTATTGATACCGGTATCGACTGGCGTCACGCTGATTTTCGCAATGCTGATGGAACGACACGAATTAAATATTTGCTGGATTTTAGTGATCCGGGAGATTTGGATGGCAACGGTGGACTTGATGGCACCGGACCATACGGCGGTACGTTATACACCGAACAGGATATCAATAGTGCATTAAGCGGAACGGGTTCGATTGCGGAAACCGATTTGGTCGGGCATGGCACTCATGTCGCTGGTTGTGCTGCCGGAAACGGTCGAGCAACCGGTAATGGCCTGCCAGCCGAAACTTATGTTGGTGTGGCTCCTGAAGCTGATTTGGTAATCGTTAAGGCAACCCGCGTATCCGGCTCAAACAACTTTGTCAGTACAGATTATATCAACGCATTGGCGTTTGTCGATAGCATTGCCAATGTACTGGCACAGCCGTATATCGTGAATATGAGTCTCGGCGGCAATGAAGGTGCTCACGATGGCACTTCGCTCGAGGAACAGGCGATTGACAATCTCGTAGGTTCCGGAGTGCACGGCAAAGCGGTTGTCGTCGCTGCCGGTAATGATGGCGAAAGCGCGATTCACGCAAGCGGCACATTATCAACCGCAAAGACTATGATTGAATCACGATTCAGAATTCCTGCCAATTATACCCCGAATCCCGATACACAAAACGATTATGTTTTGTTTGAATTGTGGTACGACGGAAGCGCCAGTATGTCCGTCAAACTCATCGCACCAAATGGCACTGCCTATGGCCCGGTGGTGAAAGGACTGGAACGCAGTGATCGCTCCAATAACGGCGCCTATTACATTTCCAACGCACCGGATGGCATCAATCCGTTTAATCGTGACAATCAGGCTATTATTCAACTTTTTGATTATGAAGCTGCAAATCCGCCCGCTTCGGGAGAATGGAAGCTGCAGGTGGCTGGCACTTCCGGTCGATTCGACGTGTGGATGACAACTTCATCGATGGGAGCTGAATTTACCACGAATGTCGACCAGACGATGATTGTCGCCACGCCGGGCACAGCCAAGAATGCCATTACCGTCGGCTCTTACACGACCAAAAATCGTTGGACCGATTTAGACGGGAGGACAATTCAGCCATCGCCAATTCCTACAATTGACGCCGCATCGGGCTTCTCCAGCGCAGGTCCCAGTCGCGATGGACGGGTAAAGCCGGAGATATCTGCGCCGGGTGAAATGATCACATCATCAATGGCTAGCCAGGCTCCGGTTTCAAGTGAATATTCCATATTCAACTCGCATAATTCGTCAGCCCAGAACGCATTAGTCGCCACAGATGGTGTTCATGGGTACTCGCAAGGCACCAGCTTTGCGGCACCGCACGTTGCCGGCGTAATCGCTCTAATTTTTCAAACAAATCCATCTTTCGATGTCATTCAAATAAAACAGGCATTGGTAAACGGCGCCAAACAGGATAATTTCACAACCGATATGAACAAGACCGGTTATGGCAAACTCGATGCTTATGAAACGATGAAAGAACTTGCCGGAGATGGTCCGGGAGATTTATTTTCAGTATCACTGTTTCAAAATTCAGCACTCACCCAATATTTAGAAGTTTACCTGATTGCCTTAACCAACGTTTCCGGCGCACCGACCGCAACCATCAAAGTTGATAATAATAGTGCAACCAACGTACAATTGACACAGGTTGAATCACAAATTTATAAAGGTTCGTACCAGTTTACCAACGCAGGAAACGCTGTGCTTTCATTTACGGCGAAACCAACGAACGGCGATCAGATTACATTTAAAGAATACTTCAGCATTGTATTGCTGAAGCCATCTGTACCAGGTACGATTCAATTCGAACAAAGCGAGCTGGTGCTTGGCTTAAACAGTGTAAAATCACAAGCATTTATAGCCGTATCCAATGCCCGAGAGCAAGCGATTCCGGATCAATGGCAAGCATTACAGGCGCCTGTTCAGCTCGGCCCCAATGCATTTACGTTGAACAAATCTGCCCAATTATTTATGGATATTCCGAATGAAAGTTTTATCGATGCCGATAAGCAAATTACAATCTGTTACTTGAATGATGGAAATTGGCAACAATTGCCAACCAAAATTAATATGACAAATAATAAAGCGCAGGCAACAGTCAATAAATTAGGAACGTTCCAATTATTCGCTATTCCGAGTGACGACGTCCCGATTGCCGTACCACAGCAATCGAAATTATTACCCAGCTATCCCAATCCATTTAATGCGCGAACCACTATCTCCTATCAACTCGCTGCGGATGGTATTATTGATATTACCATTATCAATATTAGTGGTGCAACGGTGCGACATTTGGTTTCCGCGTTTCAAACCGCCGGGATTCATTCGATAATTTGGGATGGCACGGATAATCGCGGACAGCTTGCGCCATCGGGATTGTATTTCTGCAAAATTAAAACTCACGGCTGGAGTGATATTGGAAAGATGGTGATGGTGAAATAAAAAGTTTAATGATTGTGAACATAACTCAGATACTATATTAAAACGTTGCTGAAGCCGCTAAACACCTGGGGGACGTCTATAAAACACCA
>JAFGDW010000066.1 GCA_016931935.1 Candidatus Zhuqueibacterota bacterium
GGATTTGTATAATCTCTTCCTCTAAGAAATCCTGTTCATCCTGTTATCCTGTCTAATTTTTTTAATTCTGGTTTATCCAGGTTAGGTGTTACACTATTTGCAAATCGATCGGTTGGCCGTGCTTCAGTATTTCATTTGCCACCGGACTGGTGAGATAAAAATCTTTTTCTCTGAATGGGTGCGGCTCGATTCTGGTATCGATGGTGCGGCGCAATCTCATTGACTCCAATTGCATATCAAGCGGATTTTCAAATTCATTAAGTACGACTGCAATATCAATATCGCTCTCACCGCAATTTGTTCATTTAACAATCGAATTTGAGGCTTATAAATCAGGCAAATGGCGCTACCGCGATCGGTCGTTCCTTGGCGAAGTTTTCACGGTGAAGTTTTATGCGTTCAATTTCATGCAATGTTTGCGCCGTGAAGTAGCTTTCACCGCAATGGGGACAGCTTACCATGGGAATATCTTCTATCAGTAACAAATCTTTTCCCTTGCCATAGGTTTCAGTGACCTTGCGAATCCGTGCGCCTTCTTTTCCACATATATCACAAATCATATTGCCACCTTTATTTATTGAGTTATAGTTCGTATACTGTAATAATAACTAATCTATTTGTTGGGCTTATCTTACATATTAACTCAATCTCCACACCATCAAACGTTTTTCCCCTGATTCGGTATTTTGATTCTGCTGTTGAATTGTCTTGCTGCCGTTCCATGATTTCGCCGGTAAGTACGCCCTTTTCAACATCAAAAATGGAATAATTATCATCATTCATTTCTTTCCGCGCATGATATGTCACAACATATTCGTTATGACGAATTTTATCTCGCATTTTATACAGAACGTGCTCATACATCGGAAAATCCTTCTAATTTTAATAGGGATTGCATTAAAAAATATAGCCTAAAAAAAATTAATATCCAACTTATTTTAATCCATCTATAAAGTTTTGCATAGTATCTTTATGAAAGCATTCTTTCGAATGGTCAGTGAACATTTTGCTTACAACCGATATGTAAACGCCTGTACCTGAATATTGGAATTCTTTTCTTTCAATGCCGTTATCTGCTCCTGCGCGATGCCGGAATACCCACCGACAACGATAAGGCCTTTCACGTCCTGAATGATAGCAATGGCCTCCCAGGCTGGCGTTATGAGCAAGCCGAGTTGTTTCTTTTGTTGGTACTGTTATTATTGAAAAAATTAGAAATTGAAGGATGAAGTAGGTAAAATTTGCACTTAAAGAAAATAAACTTATTTTTACAGACTGATCGCTGAATTCTCCCGGAGTAGAATTAGTAGATGAGCAGAATGTACAGATTTCCAGCTAAAATGTCAATAAAATTTTTGTGATTCTGTGATTTTAGTGGCGAGAATTAATGAGTGCGTTGATTTAGTCTATGCCGTCATTGGTTATATACAATATATTGAAAATTAAGTTGATTAGTGACCCACATATCGACATAAAGTAACGTGAAAGGCATTAAATCAACTCAATCATTAATAGGAAACGGTCAATCCATGAATTATCAAACAAAAGGATCCTATTGGTCAAACTTGTCCATCACAATTGATATTGAATTTACAGGATGTAAGAAAATGTGCTGACATTTGGGTTGTTTTTTCTTATATTGCTTTTACTACTGAAATGGTTAAGACAATACACAGGGATATGCAAATTCCAAAAATCAAATCTCAAAAAACAAATAATTTACAACTTTCAAAGTCCAAATTACAAATTATACATTGTTTGGAATTTTGAAATTGGATTTTGTGATTTATCACGCCGCGGGCGGATCATCCTGAGGCTGATTTCTACTATTGAAAAGATTCGCCTAAGGAGAATGCGTCCTTTGGCGCATTTAGAATTTGGTGATTGCAATTTGGAATTTCACGCTTTTAATAAACACATAACTATTGAATCGGAAAAACAACCATGCCAACAATCTGGGACTTCTGGGCCACTCACTACAACTCACTCTGGGTGCAGCGCGTTTCGCTTGGCCCGACGCGCTCAGAAATCATACAACATCTTACTGAACGACAGCGCTGCAAATTGCTGGATGTTGGCTGCGGCACCGGACAACTGTTCGGCGACATCCGCGATCAATTACCGAATGCCCGAATCGACTATCTCGGCATTGATGCGTCACCAGCGATGATTGAAGTCGCCAAACGCAATAATCCCGAAGGTACGTTCATGGTGTCGAGTATCATGGATTTTCTTGCGGTTCACAACTCATACGATGTGATTGTCTGCGCCCATGCATTCCCGTATTTTCCGGATAAAGCGATGACGTTATTCAAACTGAAGACGATGTTGAAACCGCGTGGCAGCCTACTGCTCGCCCAGGCATCGACTAACAATCTGCTTGACTGGCTGGTGTTATCGTTTGTGAAGCTGACCACGTCACGGGCACAGTATTTAAGTATCAACGCGATGCGGACGCTGGCCGCACCGGTGTTTCCGCAGCCATCGGAGGCCGTTCGCATTAATCGCTCACGCTGGATACCGTCGATTTATTTGTTCAACTGGACGCTGCCATGACCATTCTGCTAATTCGTCCAAAACCGGATCCGCGAACGATTGGATTGCAGCACATCATGCTGTGCGAACCGCTCGAACTGGAGTACCTGTGCGCCGCCATCGCCGACCTCGGGCACGAGACAGTGATTGTGGATATGATTCTCGAACGGAATCCGATTGACTATTTTATCAAGCGATATCAACCGGATGTCGTGGGGATGACAGCTTATATTACCCACATCGATGTGGTGAAGCATTATTGCCGAACAATCAAACACATCCGGCCCGAATGCCACACCGTTGTCGGCGGCGTTCATGCTGAGGTCGTACCGGAGGATTTCCGTGACGATGCGATCGATTTTATTGTGTGCGGGAATCCGCTTGCCACATTTCGCCGTCTCATTAAAGCCATCGGAAATCATTCGGACACACGGCAGTTATCGGGAATTTGGTCACCGGCGAGTTCGCCATGTACAAAGGAAACGCAATTCGATTTCCCGGCGCCAGACCGCAGTAAAGTCGCCCGTTACCGCTCGAAATATTATTATCTGTTTCACAATCCGTGCGCGCTCATTAAAACCTCGTTTGGTTGTCCGTATGATTGCTCATTTTGTTTCTGTCGCAACATCACCGGCGGCGCTTATTTCACACGGAATATGGACAGCGTCATCACAGAGTTAGCGTCCATTCCAGAACATGACATTTACATTGTGGATGACAATTTTCTGGTGTCGCGCCGCCGCGTGCTGGAATTTTGCCAACGGCTGCGAGATGAACATATCCATAAAAAATTCCTGATTTATGGCCGCGCCGATTTTATCGCCCAAAATGAAGATGTAATCCGGGAATTCAAGCAAATGGGCTTGCGGGCGGTGATTGTCGGACTTGAATCATACGATACCGATGAGCTAACGCTCTATAACAAACGGAGCGACGCCACACTGAATGAAGCGGCCGTACGCATTTTAGCGCGGTACAATATCGACTGTTACGCCACACTGATTTTGGGAACAGATTGGGACAAAACTGATTTTGAACGGTTGTATCGCTGGTTGAAAAAGCTAAATATCACTTTCATCAATTTGCAGCCATTCACACCACTACCTGGTACAGCGCTGTTTGAGCAATACGAACAATCACTGATCGTACCGCGTAGTGACCACGCCAAATGGGACCTTGCCCATCTCATATTGAGGCCAACACGTTTATCGGTGGCAGCGTATTACTGGCAGATTTTGCAGCTTTATTATCGGATTACCATACAACCGAAAAATTTGTTACGGTTGTTATTTAAATACGGATTGCGGGAAAATATCAATATGTTGGTGGGATCGACACGCGTTGCGTTGCAGTATTATGAGAAAATTTTTGAAAGCTTGAAATTTTGATAGCACACGGATGACGCGGATAACACGAATTTTCACCGATTTTAAAAGAATTATATAATTCCGCATGTCTATGACAGAATACCGCGCCGTTGCTCTGCGACGGAACGATTAAATACACCGAAGGTGTAACACAACAAAGGCCAGGGTAAGCGCAGCGATACCCTGGGGAAAAGTAAACAATGCGAAAGAACTCTGAAAGAGTTCCATATGAAAACAACAATAAATGCAATGGTTGAATCTGGCATATGAAACCCCGTTGGGGTTCGGCACTAATCTATTTTTTTATCCCTGGGTACCTGAAAAAAAACGGTACCCTGGGCTACGATATGTAACGACTTCAGCGTAAACTGCAGCAGCATAACATGAAAAAGAAACTCCTACTCATACAACCATCGCCATACGATGACAACCGGCAGCCCATCAAAAAACGCAAACTCTACTTTGTGGGTCTGGCGCTACCATTGCTGGCCGCACTTACGCCGGACGACTGGGACATTGACATCTGCCTGGAAACGATCGAAGACGTACCGTTTGACAGCGATGCGGATTTAATCGGTATTAGCAGTATGGGACACGGGATCATTCGTTCGATTGACATTGCGCGGGAATTCCGGCAAAGGGATAAACCTGTAATCATGGGCGGCTACATGGCCAGCCTGATGCCGAAGGAAACTAAAAAACACTGTGACAGCGTACTGATAGGCGATGCCGAGGACGTTTGGCAAGAGTTGTTGCATGATGCCAGCAATGGTAGTTTAAAACCATTTTATCAACGCGCACTTTCCACGTTAAAAACACCACTGCCCCGCTACGATCTGGTGCTAAACAAGCCCATCGGTGACTTCTTGCCGGTTCAGGCCGGGCGCGGCTGTCCCAATGCCTGCTCGTTCTGTTCAATCCATTGCCTGTATCGCCGCCGCTACTATCGCCGCGACATCGCCGGTGTGATGCGCGATATTCGTCACGTCCGCTTATTGGGATTCAAAAAGTTCCTGTTACTCGACGACAATATCTACGCCGATCCCGGTTACATGAAAAAACTCTGTCTGGAAATCGGTAGGTTGAATATGACCTGGATGTCGCAATGTTCGATCAGCATCGGGCGAAATAAAGAATTGTTGAACATTTTGGCTGACAGTGGCTGCATTGCGCTCAGCTTCGGATTGGAGAGCATCTCCAAAGAGAGTTTGCATACCATGGATAAAAGCTGGGCCAATCCCGATGAGTACCAGGAATTGATTTCCGCCATTCAAGAGGCAGGCATTGATGTGTCCACCGAGATGGTTGTTGGAGCGGATGGTGACACACTCGAATCCATTCGAGCAACCACCAATTTCATCGCCGATACTGGTATCATCCTGCCGCGATTCTACATTTTGACACCGATTCCCGGTACGGATTTTTTTAAACAGATGCAACAGGCGCAGCGGATCTGCAATCACGATATTTATTCCTACAACGGCAGCGAAGCTGTCCACATTCCCCGACACATGACTCCTGAACAATTGACTGCTGCGTATTGGGAATTGTACGAGCGGGTGTTTTCGATTCGCCGAATTCTTGGGCGCACGCTTTTGAGTCGGTTGGTTTTACGACGTCCGGGACGACAGTTGTTTTATTTGATCGCTAATTTGTATTACCGCCATCTTATTCATCGACGGATTGCGCCGAATATTTTCTAATTTTTTTGATAGAAGGACACGGATGGCACGAAGATGATAGATTTAAAAATGTCTTAATTAAACATTAATGTTTCAATCTACCGCTGAGATGCTTTGGCTTTCCAATTAAGGGACTGGTGAACATCCCCCTAATCCCGCACTGCTGCCCGCAAGCGGGGCAGTACGGGATATTCCCCTTTCGAAGGGGGAATATTCATTTTGCCCGCTTGCGGGAGCGGAATGAAATAGGGGGATGTTCAACCCGAATCAACAAAAAATAAATTTCTTTGCCATTTTCACTCCGATCTGAGAAAACGAAACAATCGGTCAGTAAGGGCTTTATAGATTTTTTCTTCGTTTACATTGTGCCATGGCAATAATCACATCACATTATGGAGCAGACGAAATGCGAATCCTTTTAGTCCGGCCACCACGCCTAAAACAGGCAATCACCATTGGTGAATTTATGTTCTGCGAGCCGATTGGATTGGAAATTGTATATGCGGTATTGAAAAACGAACACACGCTTGAAATATTCGATATGATGATCGAAAAAACTGGTCTGATTAGCAAACTTCAAACATGGCAAGCGGATGCAGTCGGTTTTACTTCATTGTGCGTGGATGTGGACAATGTACTTCGGTTGGCACGTCAAGCAAAAATTTTCGATTCCAATATCATCACATTAGTCGGCGGAACACAAACGTATGTTGAGCCAGCGGCGTTTTACGATGACTCGATTGATTACATCATGCAATACACAACGCAGAGCAATCTGATCCAACTGTTCCGTTATCTCAGTAAAAAAATTACTGTTCCACCGATCGATGGTCTATTAAGCAGAGAGTCCGATTATCAACCCACCGGAATCGCCGGACGAAATGAATATATTGTGCCGGACATCAATTCCACAAAAAAATACCGTAAGCACTACAGCTATTTCGGATTCAAGCCGGCAGCGATTATCCAAACATCACAAGGCTGTAGCAAGCATTGCCGGTTTTGCATGCGCTGGCGAATTGAGGGGGCACATGAACATGATCAGGACATAGCGGTAGTATTCGACCAGATACAGCGGATTCGTGAGCCAAGCATTATGATTTTCGATAATGATTTTTTGCACGACGCCCAACGTATCCACGAATTGTGCGAGTTGTTGGAGCGGCATCAGATTCATAAAAATTTTATGTGTTACGGAAGTGTCGCCAGTATTTTGCAGCATTGCGAGACGGTCAGTCGGTTTGCCCGGAATGGATTGGCTGCAGTATTGGTGGGATATGAATCATTTAATCCGACGGAGTTACAAGCGTATCGCAAGCATTCGACGGTGGATGATAATCTCGAAGCAGCCAAATTTCTCAAATCCATTGGCGTGGATGCCTGGGCATCGTTCATCTTGCACCCGGATTGGGATCATCTGGATTTCAAGAAATTCAGACGCTATCTGCGCAAGTTACGTCCGGAAATTTCTTCAATGACACCCCTTACGCCATTTTCCAATTTGCCTCTTTATGAGGAATATTTAGACCGGTTGATTTTTCCCAAGACAGATTATGGCAAATGGACATTCGGTAACGTCAGCATTAGGCCTTCAAAAATGAGCTTGCGTCGTTATTACTGGGAAATTCTCAAAACCAACGTGTACATCAATTTTTTAATGAATAATACTTGGTATCTGATTCGCAAATTCGGATTCGCCACGCTGTTTCGGATTTTGGAGGGATCAGTAAGATTAACAAAGCGGTATATTTTGTTGATGGCACGTGCTGAATTTTAGATTGTTATACTACACGTGGCCATAGATTAAACATTCGTAATCCCTTGTTTTCAATTCGCTATCGGCTTTTGGCCGTAGCTAAAAACCAACAGCTAACAGCTTACGAAGAGATGATAACACTCATAGTAAATGTTCAAAATATGACCATCTCAAGTATACATTGGAAAAATGAGTAACCGCATTACTATTATTCTCAAGGCAGAGCCTTGAATTACCCATTTTCCAGTCAAAGACTGGAAACGATGAAAGACTTCGGAAGTCTTTTACATTGCAGAATCAATACTATCATAAAAGTTTTCGAATGAGCTGTTAGTCAACGCCTGAGTCTCCGTCGTGCTGTTTCTTTCCATCCATTTCAATATTTGCAGAAAAAACCAACTCAATCCGGCGGTTCAGCTTGCGACCAATCGCGCTGTTATTATCACCAATTAAAATGGTCGTGCCATCAAGGCGTTTAATTGCCAGTGGCGTCGATTCGCCAAATCCTTCGGCTTTAGCAAGACGCTGCAGGAAATCCAGTTCGCCGTCCGTATGACGACCTTCCACATAATCGACAAATCCCTGATGGAACCGTCGCGCACGTCGCGCCGATAAGCGCTGGTTTGTTTTTTCCGAACCGATTGCACACGCATGGCCGGTAAATTGCATTTTGAAACGTTTATCGTTTAACAGTGTTTTCGCCTGCGTCAGCACCCGTGACCAGAAAAACTGATATGCCGGCTCGGTGTGAGCAAACTGTAGCGGAAATGCAAACCGGTGCTCCCGATTAAATATAGTTTTCGCCAAAAAGGTCTGCCCGGGCTTGGTTCTGAACACTCGCCCAAAAGTATCATCCAATTGCAATGAGTATTCTGCGGAAGTGTTCAGCCACGATTGCTGTTGTGAGGTAACCAGTTTCCATGTCACAAGTTGTTGTTTATTTTCAAACGATTGTACAATATACTGTTCATGTTCCCGGGTATTATCCAACTCTACTGTCGTTTGCCGGACTGGTACCACGAATTTTATGGTAGAATGAAACACCAATGGCTTGTAAATTTCTTCAGCATCCACGTGCCGGATCGGCTGGAAAAGTGCAGCCTGAATTTCCTTTTCAGCAGTAATTTCCACATAACGCCGTTCTTCCAGCACCCAGTCGGCATCCGGCTCTCGCCGCGGGATTTGTCCCAGTGTCAATACCCGGCCATTTTTAATACTAATCTGACTGCCGCTTACGCCAAAACGAACCAATGAATCCTTTACTGCCTGTGCACGGCGATTCGCCAGTTCAACTGTGGCATCTTCGGAATAGGAGTCGGCAAAGCCCTGAATTTCGATCGTCAAAAATGGCTTACCGGCCATCCGCGACGCCAGCGTGTATAATGGCGGATCGAACGTTGTTTTATGCAGGTATTCCCGCTCGACCAACGTACTGTTTTCTTCAAAACAGATGTCGGTAATAATCGGCATATCAATTGATACTTGCGACATAACAAGTACATTCGCCGTATCGGCTGTAATGAAGTGTCCTTTAGGAATTGTGTAGAAACGGTTTGAAAGATAATTATTTACCTTATCCAATTCAAGTACGCTATTGTTGACATCCGCAATGACTTGAATTTTATGCTCACCTAGAATATGCGTGTACCATGGAATGCACAATGTGTCGGTCACGCCCGCCTTTAAGATCGGCATCGTTCGAAACAATAGTTGCTGCTTTTCCGTTCTGGGTTTGGCTTCACCATTGATCATGTCAAAGAAGGCGCTGATGGAATCATCCACCGCTAAGTCAAAATTGACTGCATCCACTTTGCCACGATTATGAATCGCAATTTTAATTTCCCCCTGATATGCATCCTCTGTAATCCACGATGAGTAATCAAATGCAATTTCCCTAATTTCAATATCCGGCAGCGGAATATAGAAATGAGCAATGCGTTGGTGGTTTGTCTCGGCAAAACGGATGTGTTTATCTGTATCCATCGCAATTACCGCCCAATAATAGTCGCCAGCTTGCATCCGGCCAATATCCAGAGCGGTATTATTTAATTTCTCCTTGAGATCAAGCGACGCCGTAATCAACTCATTCAGCAAAACCTGTGCGCCGCGCTCGTCATACGTCGAAATCAATTTCTCCAGTTTCGTGCTGTCCTGATCGAGCAATACGGTGTAACTGATATTGTCGAACAAATCAGGATCGTTCGACGGATCCCATTTCAACATGACAGAAGTAGTATAGTGGACGGAATCGTCCTGTGCTGGTTCTGCAAACTCAAAAAATTCAGGGCCAATTGCATAATGCGATACACTGCCCTGATATGTACGCGAAAAGAATTCGCCTTCATTCAGCGTGGTAACATCCAGTCGTAATGCCTTGTTCTGGCCCGGCAGAGCCATTTTTGACGGGACCTGAATATCATCCAGTTGAACACTCATCCCAAATGAAAACGGACTCATCAAATCACTGTTAAAATTATAACCGCCGTTAATCGCAAACCGATTTCTCCAATTAATCTCGGCGCCAAGGGTAACCACATCCGGTTCATGTTTTACCCTGAAATAATCAGTCAACAGCCTTACCTGAAAACCATGATGTTCCCCCGCATAAAATCCCGCTCCCACACGTAAATTGCGAGGGAGCGGCGTCCCCACCATGTCATACACAACAGCTTTTCCCATTTGGGTTATAGCGACACCTGCCGAAAAACGTCCCTCCGGCAGAAGCGTACTATTCAAAGTGAACTTAGGTGAACGAAACATCACGCCGGCATCAAAAATCATCGAGGTTGCATGAAATTGCTCCAGCGTGCTGCGAAGCATTTTCAAATTGACTCCAATTGATAGCAAGTCAGGAACAACTGGCAATGGTTGCCCGATACTAAGCGATGCCAGCATATCACTGGCGGAAGCCTTTGGGACCGCGTCATCGGAACTATCAAACTCCGGTACGCCGCTATAAATAAGTCCAAACGACACATTCGTTGTGCGACCGAAGGAAGTAGGAAATTTTTTCCCGATGACAAACGATGCATTCGACACATCGGCAATCCATGTTGTGTAACTTGCTGACCATTGAAATTCCCGCATGAAGCCGGCAGCAGCCGGATTGGCATACATGGCATGGACTTCATCCAATCCACCGGTGTACCCAGATGCCATCGATTGCATCCGCGCACCCGGCAACATTTTCAAAAATGCCACACCGGAACGGACTTGTGCCTGTGAAACCGTGGTCATCATTGGAATGACTGTAAAAGCAAGCAGAATTCGTAACATTACGTTCATAGTATTCTTGGTTCAAGGTTTGAAGTTCGGAGTTGCGTAAATAATTCTATTCAAGTGCGATTGCAATTTATAATAATTGGTTACCGTACGATGATAAATTTTTTCCACGAATTAAATTCACCCGATCTCAATGTCACCATGTATACACCACTCCCTATTTTTGTGCCGCTATGATTGATGCCATCCCAAAGATAACTATTCCAGCCGCCATCATACACTGCTTCGGATAATTTTACAATATGGCGCCCTGTCAAATCGTAAATATCAAGCTGGGCAATTCGCCGGTTACTGAGCTTGAAGCGAATATCCAGCGGACTTTCCATTTCCGGCCGAAACACATTTCGATCCAGCACCAGATAATTGCTGCTGTTGACAATCGCAGTAGCGCGTGCAGTTGCTGTATTCCCCAAAACATCGCGCGCATGAATTTCGAAAATAAGTTGTTCAGCTTTATTCGTAGTAACCAGATGAACCGGCCGATAGACTTCATCCACATCGTACCAGCGATTCGCCTGCAATGGAGTTACTGAAATGTACGCATCAGCAAATTTTCGATTGATGTTTCCATCCGGCGTGTATACCCACAAATCCCAGTTATCACACGCAGCGGGCGCCTGAACCGAAACACGAATACTGTCGGTCACATCCACACGGGATGCCGACAACTTAATTTGGGGAATAAATTCCGTTTCTTCCGGTTTTTTCCCATTTTCATCAGCGAGGGCAAAGATATTTGCATTGTCGCGATTATCAGACAGGTCGACATCATCGGTAACTGACAGCACGGCCACTGTGGCCAACTGACTTATCCCTTCCGGTAGAATATTTTCTTTGACTCGGGCACTCACTGTAATATTGAAGGAATCCAGCGGCGCAATCGCCGGCACATCCCACTCAAGTTGAATATCCGACTGATTGCCGGGCTTATACGATGTCTGTTCAACAGCGAGCGTATATGGAAACGAAAATATCGCTTTCGCATCCATAATATGACTGTATGATTTATTTTTGATTGAAATCGGAAACGTAACCAATTCTCCGGGATACGCCAGGTCTTGCATGGAACCATTAATCATTCGCTGCTGTGCTGCTTTCGGTTTTAATGTAATTGCGCCATTTACTTGTGGGAATACGTACACAGTAGCAGCGGCAGAATTATTCGTTGTATCGATATCATCGGGAATTTCCAAAATTGCATTGTTCGTTAAATGCAGGTATCCGACAGGATTAATTTCAGTCGACAGTCGCGCTGAAACCCGGATCACAAATGAATCCTGCGGCTCAATTCGCGGCAAGTCCCAAATAATCTGCTTGTCAAAACGGGCAGTCGGTTCATAACTAATGGATTCGACGCTTACACTATCCGGCAACTCACTTTTCAAACGGGCAAATCGAATCGGATTTGAATACACATTGCGAATCACATACGAATAGTCGATTAATTCACCATTTTTCAGCGCCGGTGTCGGTGCTCCATTCATTTCAATTTCATGAGGCGTTTGTGCTGTCAGTTGCAGCGAACCATCAACATCCGCCGCCGTTATAACCACAACGCTATCCATGAAGTGGACACTTTCCCCACTTGAACTAATCGGACCATTTAAGAACGCCGGATACTGATCACTTATAAATGCGTAGTGATGCATTGTCACAGTACTTGTACCTTGTGGAAAATAAAACTTGCCCACCTCGCGCCAGGCAATATGTGGGGGACCCGATTCATCTTCAATAACGCGATACGGTCCGGCATTGGAATCTACCGGTGTTGTTACGAGTCCGTCCGGTGTTGCTAGTGTCAGGTAGAAACTTTCATTGGTCTGTTCATCGCCACTGTTGTAATCGATACGAACGCCAATGCGATAATAGCCGGGAACATCCATATCCAGGTCAATTACTTTGCGGTGCATATTTTCTTCCCCTGCACCTACTCGCACGTAAGCTTCCGATGATAACACAATGAGCGTATCGTTAATTATCTGTGTTTGGGAATGAATATCCCCATGTGAAAATAAAGCAATAAGACACATGAAACACACAATTTTCACACGTGAAGTTCTCATATCCATCCTTCAAAAATGAAATTAGCAGAAGTAATCGTTCAAGCTTTTGTTAATAGCTGACTTCAGGCAATATTAATGCCATAATAAATGCACCTGAAAATGGAGCGATTTGAACTGTCTAACCGGATTTCTACTTCCCCTAACACATTTTATGTAAGTAACTTAACGTTCGGATCAATCTACAGCAAAACGTTCGAACCACATTTTGGCATGTGTCCAGGATTTGCACACATTCCACAAAACTTAAATTCAATGTAGCATTTTGATACATTTGTGAAGAGGATTGGACATATGGACCATTTAATCAATTCTCGTTTTCAAAAATTATTCGGCCGCTAAATTATTCTGCAACTATAAAAAAAATGACATAGCCAAAAATCTGTCTTAACATTTTAACATTTCGTTACGATAATGATAATGAAATGGAATGGACGATGTTGAGGAAATATGCGGTTTTCAGTCGATAAACTTGGAAATTTACTGCTTGATAAACAGATCATAACAGAAGATCAATTTCGGCAGGCGATGGAGCAAACCGGTTCGCAGAGCAACCGGTTCCAGGATTATGTGCTGGACCACAATTGGATGTCGCAAAATGATTTTCTGAATGTCGTTGGTGAATTATACAATATTCCTACGGTTAAAATTGACGCCTATCTGATTGACCGCTCAATTATCAATTCAATTCCGCTCTCAATGGCACGTCGATTCAAAGTAATTCCGATTGTAAAAATGGGTGATGAGCTGGCAGTCGCCATGGCCGATCCACTAGATGTTTTTGCGATTGATACGATTCAATATCATACCGGCTGCAAGCTGCACATCTCCATTGCCGATGAAAAAGAAATCAGTAAAGCCATTGATCGTTTTTACAGCCTGAAGGATTCTATGGATCAGGTGATCGAGGGGATGAATGAAATCGACACCAATACCATCGAGACCAGCCAGGGCATTGAAATCACCGAAGATTCGGACGAATCATCGGTGATCAAACTCGTGAATCTCATTATTCTCCAGGCATTACGTGACAAGGCCAGCGATATTCATTTTGAGCCGGATGAAAACCAGTTTCGGGTGCGGTTCCGCATCGATGGCATTTTGCAGGAGGTATTTACGCCGCCCAAATCGCTGCAGTCGATGATTACTTCTCGCTTGAAAATTATGGCGGATATGGATGTGTCGGAACGGCGAATCCCTCAGGACGGACGCTTTACGTTGCGGGTCGATCAAAATGAAGTCGACTTTCGGGCGTCGATTTTACCAACTGTGGCTGGCGAAAAAACGGTGCTGCGAATTCTCGATAAGACCAAATCACTGGTAAAGCTCGAAGACGCGGGATTTTCGGATGCAATATTTGATACATGGATGAAGGTCATAAAAAAAACCGAAGGTATAATTTTAATTACCGGCCCGACCGGTAGCGGTAAAACAACCACACTTTACTCGGTGTTGAATGAATTGAATTCAATCGAAAAAAATCTGGTGACCGTGGAAAATCCCGTGGAATTTCAGTTTCCCTACATCAATCAGGTTCAGGTAAATGTTAAGGCAGGTATGACATTCGCCAGCGGGCTGCGCTCAATTTTGCGTCAGGATCCGGATATCATCATGCTTGGTGAAATTCGTGACCGGGAGACCGCTGATATTGCGATTCGCTCGGCATTGACAGGCCATCTGGTGCTTTCCACGCTGCACACAAATGATGCGCCCACCGCAATCGCCCGGCTTACAGAAATGGGCCTTGAACCGTTCCTGGTGGAATCGTCACTGATCGCCGTGCTGGCGCAACGGTTAGTGCGGCGCATTTGCCCGCACTGTAAAATCCGCAGCCAGATTGATGACGCAACTCTTAAAAATTTACAGGTTCCCGGCTGGCTATCAATCAGGGAAATTTATACCGGCGAAGGTTGCGCCGAATGCAACTATACCGGTTACCAGGGACGGGCAGCGATTCATGAACTGCTTGTGGTCAACGATCAAATTCGCAAGCTTATCATTCAGGAAAGCGCGTCGGACACAATCCGGCAGGCGGCGCTGGCAAGCGGCATGCGCTCCCTGCGTGATGATGGACTGTCAAAAGTGGCTGAGGGAATAACTACTATTGAAGAGGTTTTGAGGGTGTCCTATAATTAAGGGGCGAGAAATTGGGAATGGTGAATGGTGAATAGTAAATAAAAATTTAATAACAAATTAACCCTGAAAACCACTAGCTGATTACTAATGACATAACTGATAACTATTGACTGATATTTAATATGCAGACATTTACATATCGTGCAACAGACAAATCCGGTGAACTTACGAAAGGAACACTGGAATCCGCATCGGCCCATGAAGCTGTGCTCGAGCTAAAAGCGTCCGGGCTTGTTCCGATTGAGGTAAAATTGGAACATAAAATAGATTTCTCACTGGACCTTTGGAAAAAGTACCAGCCAATTTCCGGCAAGGATATGCAATTGTTCATTATGCAGCTTTCCACATTGCTGAAAGCCGGCATGTCACTATTAATAAGCCTGGATGTGATCATCAGCATGATGCAAAATTTTAGGTTTAAAAATATTCTCAGCTCCATCCGCACGGATGTTGCAACGGGCCGAAATTTTTCCGATGCCAGTTCCAAATTCCCAAAAGTATTCCCGCCGGTGTTCACGTCCGTTTTGAAAGCCGGGGAAGAAAGCGGGAAGCTGGAAATCATTCTCGACCGCTATTCCCAATATATGGAAAAGAGCGAAAAAATGAAATCGGAATTACGCAATGCCATGATTTATCCATCCTTCCTGATGGTGTTAAGTCTTGGTGTGTTCGTCTTTTTAACGCAAGTCGTATTGCCCAATTTCACAGATATTGTTAAAGTGTCGGGCGCGGAATTACCGATTTCCACCCGGTACCTGATGGCCTCAGCGGATTTTATGCGAGAATATTATCTGATCATCTTCATTGTGCTTGTGGTCGTTACACTTGCAATTATAAAATTCCAGCGTACACCGCGCGGCCGCTACATGTTCGATGCTATCGGACTTAAAATTCCTATTTTTGGAAAAATATATTATAAATCGATTATCGCCCGCTTCGTACGAACGATGGCGACACTGCTGGCCAGTGGAATTCCATTTTTGAAAAATTTAAAATTAGCATCTCATGTGATCAGTAACAAAGTAATTACTAAAAAAATTGAAACAACTTTCGATAATATATCTAAGGGCGATCGCGTGGCAATTCAGTTTGAACGAACCAAAATTTTCAGTCCCATGACAATCCAAATGATCGCCACGGGTGAAAATTCCGGCTCGCTTGACAGGATGTTCGATGAAATTGCCAATATGTATGACCGTGAAATTGAAACGGCAATCAAACAACTAACAGCGGCGCTGGAACCAATCGTGTTAACATTTGTTGCCAGCGGCATTAGTTTCATTGCTGTTTCGCTGGTTTCATCAGTAATGAAGGCAGTAAACACTTATAAATAAAATAGTCAGCCATTAATATATCAAAATGAGGAGTGCTTAACATGCGTGTAGTAAAAACTGTGAAGAATGAAAAGGGATTTTCATTAATCGAATTACTGATTGTGATCGCGATTATCGGAATTCTTGGGACGATTGTGGTGATGAACATGCGAGGCTCGGAGATTGGTGCGAAAGAAGCAAAACTCAAAGCAAATCTCACTATGCTGCGGGAGGGACTGGTTGCCTATCATGCGGATCATGGATTTTTCCCTTGTACAAGCAACGATTGGAACAAGAACGGCAATGAAGCCAATTTCCGTCGTCAGTTAACCTGGTTTACGGATCATGAAGGCGCTGTTTCACAAACACGCACCGATCAGTACCGGTTCGGACCGTACATGCAGGAATTCCCGGAAAATCCGTTTTACGAAGGCACCAATACTGCCAACGCAATTAAGGTTACAATCGACCGCACAAACGACCGAATACTGGAAGGTTTAAAGGACGATACGGCTGCAGGGAGCGGCGATTTTGGCTGGTATTACGAAAGCAAAAGCGGAAACATTGTAGCAAATCTTGGCGGATCAGCTTTTTCAGATAAGTACTGTTATTTCTAATCACATGTCAAAGAAACAAACACGTCTGGGCACACGCATCAATCTGCATGCAGAACAGGGCTTCTCATTAATAGAAGTTCTGATTACAACGATGGTGGTTGGTATCGTCGCCGTATCGGTCTTGTCCCTGTTTTCTACAGGGATTGTGCGGCAACGACGACTAATAAGTGAAAGCGAAGCGCTTTATTTTGCCCAGCAAGGAATGGAACAGATCATGGCAGACCGCATACTATTGGGATTTGACTCGCTGACTGACGGACGCTACCCACAGACAGAACAGAATGGAATTGAGCGACGCGTTCGAATCAGGTCTGTCACGATCGACCAGAAAAAAGTATCTGTAACTGTAAATTGGGATGAATTAAGTGATAGCCTAGTATGCCTGATCGCCGATTACTAAAACGCCGGATTCACGCAACCATTGCGAGACAATCCGGCATGACCCTGGTCGAACTGCTGATGGTGATTGCTATCACCGGTATTTTATCGGTTGCGTTGCTAGATCTGTTTCGCGCCGGCATTACCGGCTGGTACGCCGCGGCAGAAATTACGCGGTTCCAAATGAATGCCTCCCGGCTGTATCAGGTAGTCGGACGCGATGTGCGCGCCAGTCAGCAGTTTATTCAGGTGGATAACGATCAGGTCATTGTCCAGCAGCCCAACAATCGTATTCGCTTTCGCATTCTGGGACAGGGTGAGCAGCAAAAATTAATTCGCGAGGTACATGATTATGCCAAAAACCAATGGGATCAACTGCCGCGTTACCCGATCGCCGATTTCACCGGCGTGGACGTGACGATTACATTCACGCAGCAATCCAGCCACACTCTTGATATTCGGGTGGCGAACGATCATTATCAACTGGAAACGATTGTGTGTAAACGGCTGTAGGAGAAAATTTTCGTGTTGACCAATGAACGCGGCGGTGTGCTTATTCTGGCGCTGGTGATTATCTCGGTGCTTATCATTCTCGGACTCGCGCAGGTAAAACTGGTGTCGCTGACATATAAAAACAATCGAAATCAACTACAAATGGTCAAAGCGGAATACGCCGCCGAAGCCGGGATTGAACGCACGATTGTAGAATACTTGCTGGATGACGTGAAAAATAGCTGGGGTTCACTAGCAGCCACAACCATCTTTACGGATGAGCCTTTCAGCGGCGGCAGTTATTCAGTCACGGTAGAAGGACTAAATTCCACCACAGCTATTGCCCACAGTATTGGAGTGTGGAAAGCAGTACAGGCGACAGTGGACGTAACAATTACCGCCGATTGGAATCAGGAGCCACCGATAGTTCAACGAAGTGTGTGGGTGGAATAGCAACACAAAGTTAAAAACGAGTGGGATGAAACAATTGACAGGTTAACGACAGGTTGAATTTCATGAATGAATATCAAATAAAACGCCAGGGCGCAGAAAAAGAGATGAATATCGCGATCCAGGAAGTGGAAAGCGCTTACAAATTGTCACTCCTAGACAAGGGCTCACAAATGCGCCATATAGTTGAGCTGTTCAAGGCCAACAAAAAAGTACAGGACCTTGCCATGGTGCAGGGATTCGAAGGGATTGAAAAAGTCACACACGATTTCGAAACCGTTTTATTTGATATTCTGTCAAACGGTACATCCATGGAAGACGTGGATAATATCAAAATTGAATACACCATCAATGCCCTTAATTATCTGATTGAATGCAACGATTTGTCGGAAGAACGTGAAACCGTGCAAGATGTATCGGAAAAGCTGCACGAAATTAATGTATCCATCCATGAAAAAGAAGAATCCCGCGATGAAATTCCGCTCGTTTCCGGTGATATCACCAGTATGCTCGCCGAGGAAAAATCATCATCACGATCGAGTGAATACATAACCCGGAATTCCGAAACCACAGCCATCGGCACTATTGATGATGCACATCAAAACGTGGAGCAGCAGGGTATCGAAACTGAAGAATTCACCCAATCGGATTCACCAGATGATGTTGACACGACTGAACCGGAAATCGATAATTCTGAAACCAATGAGGAAGTAGAAATTGAGATAGCCACAAGCGATGAGGCTGAATCAGAAAACGTGAATCCAGCCGAGCACGATACAACAGAGTCACTCGACGAGCAACTACCCGAGACCAGCCACGAGGAACTTCAAGATGAAGAAGTTCCTGAACCTGTCTATGTTGAGGCCAATCACAACGCATCCGGCGAACAATTGGCATCCGGACAAACCGAATCGGGTCAAACGAGCGCAGGCGATACCTGGCACGATGATGATGACGAAACTGATCTTCCATTTTCAGCGCCGGAAACAACCAGCGAAACGGATGAACAGGACAATACATCGCCAACGTGGGACATCAGGGAAAAAGAATTCGATTTTGATTTCACGACAATCTCCGATTCGTTTGACAATGAAACCCGTGGGAAATACACCGAGTCTGATCAGGAAGCAAACGTGCCGCCCCGCTGGAAAGAGTGGACTAAACGGGTCGCCAGTGTGAGTCGCCAAAAATCAATTTCCACAGCAGTCATTGGTATGGATATTGGCGCGTCGTCGCTGAAAATAGTCGTTCTGGAAAATACTGAAGACGGACTGGTTCTGAAACATTGGCGTCTATACGAATTTGACCACACGGATTTTGGGATTGTAAACGCTTCCAAAATAAAAATGCTGTTGGCTGATTTTTTCGAAAAATATCCGGAATATAAGAAGTACCCGGTCGTCACCTCACTGATTGATAATACTATTTTCGTTCGTTATGTCGCATTGCCCAAAATGTCTGTCAGCAATTTTCTGAAGTCTGCGGAACTCGACGTTAAATCGGACCTGTTTTTTGATGAACGTGATGTCGATATGTTTACGCTCACGTATTCCAATCATCAGGAAATCACACCCAACGAAATGGCGGGACTGGTGCTGGCATTTGAGCGACTGCGGATTGAAGATACAGTGCTGTTGCTCCGCAAAATTAATCTCCCGATTAACGGCTTGCATGTCGATGTACTGGCAATGGCCAATTTAATTGATGAGGATACAACCCATCCGGTTGCAGTTATCGATTTGGGCGCCGCGAAAGTGAAAATTGCGATTGTACATCAGGGCGAGTTACGGTTTGCCCGCCATATTGAAAGTTACGATATGAAGCTCACCGAAGAAATTATTGATTTCTCCGGTGAAGATGCTCGTCATGCAGAGCAAGCCAAGCGCAAAATTGAATTCAAAATTGATAAATCGCAACCAAATCGTCTGATGATCCAAAAGCTTCGCGGCGAACGTGGCACATTGGAAAATGTGGCGTTCCCCATTATCAGCAAACTGGCGGATGAAATTCAGGTGTCGATTCAGTTCTACAATTCCAATTCCGAAGATAAAGTTGAGCGTATTTATCTGACCGGCGGTGGCAGTCTGCTGGAAGGAATGGATGATTTTCTGGAAACTCATCTCAACTTGCCGGTTTCGAAGCTGTCTCCGTTTAATCATATTAAAATTCAGCAAAACAGCATGTCGAATACGATTATCCATCGGGTGGCCCCACGCCTGGCTACAGCAGTCGGAATCGCCAGCTCATTTATTGATAAATCATCACCCTTCAGACTGGACCTGCGTAAGCAAATTAAAGTCAAAGACAAGGCCAGGCAGCGAATCATCCAGGCAGCCGCTGTTGCCAGCATGGCATTGCTAATTTTTGCTTACGGACTTGTTCAGACCTTAAAAGCTAAAACCATGCGCTATCAAACTCAGATTAAGGAAAAGCAAATTTTCCTGGATGATCTGGATTATCGAATGGTTGAAATGAGCAAATACCAACAACTCCGAACAGAACTGGACGATCAAATAAAGGAACTAAAAAAACTAAAGGCACAGCAACCAGCGTGGTCCCAGGTGTTAAAAGGAATCAATCAGGGAAAACTTAGCGATCTCTGGCTAACCGAATTATTCGGCTCATTGGTAAGAGAAACACAGTCGAATGATGCTGGTAACGGGAATGAAGCCAGGCTCGGTTTTCTGCGGTTGCAACTTGGCGGTGCGACATTATCGGCAAACAGCGTTCAGCAATTTATTGCCAATCTTGAAAAATTCCCCATGCCCGGGAAAGCCGATTTTACTAAAATCAGCAGCAAAAATGAATCAGATAATAATGGTATTAGCAATTTTCAGGTGGAAGGGAACATTCAATTGGAAGAGAGGCCATAACCATGCTGACCATGGATGCAACTCCTGCACAAAAAACCACATTGGCAGTATTATCAGGTACTCTGGTGTTTATAATAGTATTCTATTTTTTCCTGTGGACACCCTACAAGGAATATCGGTCGGCAAAGAGCACCAGTGAAGACCTGGATGCGAAAATAAAAATGGCGTATCAGGATATTGCGTTGTTGTATGACGAACGGCGCGCCTATAACATTAGCAGCGCATCCATTGGCAGCTCGCTCGAGCGACTTTACGTGGATAACGCCCACATGCTTGATGTACTGACTCAAAATTCACCCATCAAAGAATTTTCCTATGCGTCGCTGGTAAAGGATAAAACAACAAAATCAAAATCTGGAATTGTTGAATACCCGTTTGAATTGGGATTTCAGGGAAGTTATAAACAATTGGGCGAGTACCTGCTATATCAGGAAAATTCGGTGCCGATTTCAACCATTCGCTCGATTGACATTAAACCATCCAAGGATAATCCCGGTTTATTAATCACGCGAATAACAGGAACCATATACTCGGTGGTACAATTATGAAAAAGATTATAGTAATTATAGCAGCCATCCTGTTAATTGCCGGATGCCAAAAGCAGCGTGAAAAAATTAAAAATGCTATTGTCGCCGAAATCACCAAAAAATTAATGCAGCAGGAATTAACATCGACAACACCTCCCGATTCATCACTATTAGCAGCAAATCCACTGGCGGACTTACTGATGCCGGCCAGCAACTGGCAAACCGAACAAAAGGCATTTGATATCAATCCGTTTTTGCCTAAAGAGCTACGACAGGTCCCCAAACCGGCGTCAACAACGACTGAGCAAAAAGTCGCGCCACCAAAACCGCGGACCAAGACATTTGACTTGACGGGAATTATTCAAATCGGTAGCAATCGCAAAGCACTCATCAATGGAAAACTATATAAAGAGGGCGATGAAATTATGGGATATACGGTCCAATCCATTGAGAGTAAAACGACCAGCCTGGAAAAAGGCGGACGTACAATTAAGCTACAACTGAAAGAGAAATGATATGGAGAAATGGAAACAACATTGCGGGCGCACCGCGCTTTTACTGGCAATAATCGGATTATTGCTTTCGGCATGCGCTCATCAGAAAAAAACTGTTGCAGAATATCGTGATCCGTTCAGTGTGATCGAAACGGTCGATCCCAAACCTGCGGAACCGGAAGAAAAACCCGAATTGCCAGCCTGGGCTGATACAAAAATTACCATGGATTTTCAGGATGCATTGTTGATTGATGTGTTGAAAATATTCGCCACGGAATACAAAGTAAATTTAGCAATTCCGGATGACAAAAAAAGCCGAGTGACAATTTACCTGCACGATGCAACCGTATACGACGCGATGGAAATGATTTTGTCCAGTGTCGGTTATTCTTATTACATCGATGGTGGTACGGTTTCCATTCATAAAAATGATGAGGTGGTGTCGCGGGTTTATCAAATAAAATATGCCAAAGCCTCGGAAATTCAAATGAATCTGGAAGGCATATCCGACAAAGCGCACATCCGCGCCGACGAGCAAACAAATTCGTTGGTCGTTACCGACCTGCTGGGAAACATGAACGCCTATGATGAAATTATCGATTCACTCGATTCATTTCAACCATCGGTCATGATCGATGCCGAAATATTTGAGGTTACGCTGGATAATTTAGACAATCTGGGGATTGAATGGTCCGGCCAATACAATGAGGGACCGCATGCATTATCGACATCGTCTCCAATTACATCCAGCGTGAGCAGTTTACTGCTTAACTACTCAAATTTGAAATCTCCACAAGTGCAGTTAATCGTCAATGCATTAAAATCCAGCACCGAAACACATTTATTATCCAGTCCGAGAATTGTAACGATGAACGGACAGGAGGCAAAAATCCTGGTCGGCGAACGGGTGCCATATGTGCGGGCTACTACCGAAACCTCATCCGGTGGCACAATGGAAGAAGTGGAATTTGTCGATGTTGGCATTAAACTGCTGGTAACACCGCGAATTGTAGCGGATGAGCGGTTAATTTTCATTGATGTTGCCCCGGAAGTCAGCAAAGTACTGGATAAAGACGTGCAGGGCGTTCCCCGAATTGGGACACGCGAGGCGAGCACGCGGGTGGCGGTAAAGGATAATGAAACAGTAGTAATCGGCGGTCTGTTCACCAGTGACGATTCGAAATCCGAAGCAGGCCTGCCATTGATGGCACGAATTCCATTGATTAAGCATTTATTTGGACGTCGCACCGATACCCGTTCCGAACGCGAATTAATTGTCTTTATCACCCCACACATTTTGACCAAAGCACATTACAATGTTATGGGAGATGAACGCGACAAATTGAACCGTAAAATTCGCAAAGCACGGACAACGAAGTTGTATTAATAACTGAACTTCTGCAAATTCCCGGCTCAATCAAATTTTTGGATATTTAGAGTCCATATAATCGAAGTCCCCCTTTACAAAAGGGGGCTTTAATTCAGTACATTAGAAATACACGGATACACACAGATGAGCACTGATATTTTTATCGTATCCTTTCGATATTGGATGGTTGTGTTGACTTCGACAAGCTCAGTCAACTGTATGTCCCGTACGCTGAGCTTGCCGTCTCGCAGCGGCGTGCCGCCGCAGTTCGCGGCACGAACGGTGTCGAAGAGTACACTCACCATCATTTATTGAATGGATACTTTTTATCCGTGCTAAATCCGTGTACATCCATGGCTGACACTTTTTTATTCAAGCCTTCTTTACTTTCCAATCCAATACTTGATAAATCCGCATTTTAGCTTGACTTTTTCCCAACTATTTCTTAGTATAAGCATCATCAGCCAACCTTACTGCGAAATACTATCCGACAAATATACATAAAAAATGGAGACAAATCATCGCCTATTACCCCATCGAAGATTACGGTGTCATCGGTAATCTGCACACTGTTGCGCTGGTCGGCGAACATGGCTCGGTCGACTGGTACTGCTATCCTCATTTTGATTCGCCCAGCATCTTCGCCTCAATTCTTGATGATGAAAAGGGCGGTAGCTTTCATATCTCGCCAATAAATGGTAACATCACCTACAAGCAATTCTACTGGCCCGATACCAACGTGCTGGTTAGCCGGTTTCTGGCGCCGGATGGCGTCGCCGAAATCATCGATTTTATGCCGACGTGCGAAGATGCGGTGAGCACGAATTGCCATATGTTAATTCGCAAACTGAAAGTGGTTCGCGGTACGCTGAAATTTGATGTGCGCTGCCAACCAGCGTTCGATTATGCACGCGCAGATCATCGAATGGAAATCTATGGTAAAAATGTGGTATTTAACGCCGACCAGGCTTCAATGCTGCTTGTTTCTGATATTGATTTCACCAGCCATAAAAACGGCGCTGTTGCAGAAATTACGCTTCATGAGGGCGAACAGGCATCGTTTGTTCTGATGGAGGGAACAGTTGAAACTGCAAAAACCATCCGGATTGACTATCTCAACACCGACAGTCTGTTGTTCGAAACCATACGTTACTGGCGGGCATGGATTTCTCATACCAGTTACTCAGGGCGCTGGCGTGAAATGGTACATCGCGCGGCATTGGTGTTAAAATTATTGACGTTCAAACCAACTGGCGCTATTATCGCTGCTCCTACCACCAGTTTGCCGGAAACGCTCGGCGGCGTGCGCAACTGGGACTACCGCTTCACCTGGATTCGCGATTCCGCCTACACGCTCTACGGCCTGATGCGCATCGGATTCACCGAAGAAGCCGCTTCCTTCATGCACTGGCTCGAGCAACGCTGCGAAGAAATGAATCCCGATGGTTCGATCCAGATTATGTATGGCATAAATGGCGAACATCAACTGGATGAACAAATATTATCACACCTGAAAGGCTATCGTAATTCCAGTCCGGTACGAATCGGCAATGGCGCATTCAATCAATTACAACTGGATATTTACGGTGAATTGCTCGATACAATTTACCTGTACAACAAATACGGCGAACCGATCAGCTATCGTTTGTGGATGTACGTCAGCAAGATGCTCGATTATGTTTGCAAACATTGGCGCCAGCCGGATGAAGGCATTTGGGAAGTCCGCGGCGGCCGCCGGCAGTTCGTTTATTCATTGTTGATGTGCTGGGTCGCGCTCGATCGCGGCATACGGCTTGCACAAAAACGTTCGTTTCCCGGGCCATTAAACCGTTGGGCATCTGTTCGTGACAAAATTTATATAAAAATAATGACAGATGGCTGGAGCAGCGAGCGCAATGCCTTTGTCCAGTCCATCGGCAGTCATACACTGGATGCATCTAATCTGATCATGCCGTTGGTGTTCTTTCTGTCGCCCACAGATCCGCGGATGATTCAGACCATCGATGCAATCAACCGCTCGCCTGATGAAGGTGGCCTGGTGTCGGATAGCCTGGTATTCCGTTATGATGTAAACGAAGCAATCGACGGGCTGCACGGCGACGAAGGCACATTTAATATGTGCTCGTTCTGGCTAATCGAAGCGCTGACTCGCGCCGGCCGTTTCGACCGCACCCGCCTGGATGAAGCCCGGTTTCGCTTCAACAAAATGCTCAGTTACGCCAACCACCTCGGTCTCTACTCTGAAGAACTCGGCCCGTGCGGCGAGGCACTTGGCAATTTTCCGCAGGCATTCACTCACCTGTCGCTCATCAGCGCGGCGTATAATCTGGATAAAGCATTGGGGAAATAATTATGACGTGAAATTTGAGACGTGAGACGAATTGAAAAGAAAACAGAGAAAAGTGAATAGTATGTCTCGTATCCAGCGTCTCGCTGGATATGATTGAACAGCGGCTCTGCCGCGATTAACATTTTTTCCCGATTTCAACGTATGCTTGCGATCATTCAAGCTATTCCTAACCTGGATAAACCAGAATTAAAAAAATTAGACAGGATAACAGGATGAACAGGATTTCTTAGAGGAAGAGATTATACAAA
>JAFGDW010000067.1 GCA_016931935.1 Candidatus Zhuqueibacterota bacterium
CCGTCGTGATTGATAAGATAATTGACGCGTTTGCTCGCGTCGCCAAACACAAACGTGAATGATCCAACCAAGTTTTGGGATCATACAAAAAATCATTCACATGCCATGAAATACATCGCCATAATTACATGTCCACGTGAACGGTACCTTGCGGCCGAATACTTAGCACAACCACAGCGCCTTTACCAAAAACGGATTCCATCAACGTCACATAATCAGCTACCGATTCGGTTGGTAGAAATACCTGGATTGTTCCGGCAAATCCCCCCCCATGAACGCGACATGCGGCGTCTTTTGGAATTTGTTTTAAGTATTGTTCAGTCACCATTAATGCTAATGATACGCCTTGCTCATCTGGCGCTTTTATAGTGTAACAATTCTGCAGCCAACGGAATGAAGAATTGCCGGATTCAGTAACAAGTGAAAGGAATCGATTGAAATCGCCCTTCTCCAATGCTTCCACTTGATCGACAACACGTTCGTTATCCATTAAAAAGTGCGCTGCCCGCAGTATTGCTCTGTCACCAACTTTAACACGTAAATCAGCAATATGATCGAGTAACTGATCCATGCGAATATCTCGGACAACATTTCCACCAAGCACAGCAGCAGTTGCTTTCATTTCTTTAGGAATTGAAGTATAATCTTCTGTAAGATCAGCATGATTACCACCCGTATCGACAACAACCAAACGATAGTTTTGAGATGCAAAATCGAAATTTATTTTTTTAACAATCGGCTGCTGAGGATTTTGAAAATCAATTGTTACGATACCACCCACAGCACATGTCATTTGATCCATCAAACCACATGGTTTGCCAAAATAATTATTTTCCGCGTACTGCCCGATGAGTGCCAGTTGTTCCGGCTTAACTTTACTGTCATTAAAAAAAACGCTGAAGATGTGCCCAATCAAGACCTCAACTGATGCTGACGAACTCAATCCAGAGCCGATAAATACGTCACTGGTGACACACGCCTGAAATCCACCAACATGATATCCCAATTCCACGAACCGTGCCGCAATTCCCCTGATAATGGACGCGGTAGTTTCTTTCTCAGCCTCATGAATATTGAGATCAGTCAGATCAACACAGAACGGTTCATCAAAGACATCGGAATGAAAAATAACTTGCATGTCATTTGTTTTCGCAACTACACCGATTGAATCCAAATTCACACTGGCGGCGAGTACCCGGCCGTGATTGTGATCGGTATGGTTTCCGCCAATTTCCGTTCGGCCGGACGTGCTAAACAGATGAACATCCGCATCACCAAACAATTCTTCAAAGGTAGCCAGCAATTTCTTATATCGTTGCTGCTGTCTTTCAATAATTTTCGAATCATCACCGTAAATATTTTTAAATAAATTTTCGATGACTGGCGTGTGTAACATTTTTTTTGCTGAAGCAATTCGGGGCATGATAGAAAATACTCCAGATATTTCAAAAATTAATCAACCCGAACACCATATCGTCCGATAAAGGATTCTCCGGGTTTTAGAGTTATCAATCCCAATTTATTATTTAGCGCATCAATATTGCATGTCATCGGTTCAATTGCAATTGAAGTTCGCGGAGGCGGGATATAGACTTGCAGGAAATTATATTTTCCCGGACCGATATCCTGAGTTACACTTATTTTTAGATCAAGTTCAGGATCATAAATTTCAGTAACAGCAACACTTTCCTGCCCAATCAATTGGAATCCGGTGTCGAATTTCGTATCGCCGATCAATCGAAGTTCATTGAAATCACTATACGGCTCGGTTTCACCAGTGGGAATCATACGGTCATCAATAAGTGTGCGTTTGCATGCAGGCAACTTAAGCATGAGTCGCCCGACTTTCTTATCGGTTTTAAAGTAAGGGTGCCAGCCATCGCCGATCGGCATATTTTTTTTCCCGGTATTCGCTATGTTTGTTTCACAAACGAGCCCATGTTCAGCACTCAAAATATAACTCATATCCATACGAAACGGAAACGGAAAACCATCAACGTCACCAAGGTAGTCATATGCTAATTCAATAACTGCCTGAGTTTCGCTACTCTTTTCATTCACAATTTCATATGGTTTGTTATATACCAATCCGTGAATTGCATGTCCTTCTGCGGCAAAATTAAGCGGAAGATGATACTCTGTTCCTTCAAACACATATTTGCCATCCTTAATGCGATTCGGGAAAGGGACCAGTTTTGAGCTTTTAAACATATCATTGGCTATCAATTCCTGATAATTTGCACTGCCGTTCAGAATCGAATAATTCTGCCCGCGACATGCAAACACAAGCTGATTAATAACACCACCGAATTCGGGAATAAGTGAAACAAATTCATCAGTTGATGAATTAATTAAATGTACATGTGTAAACTGTCCAAACGCTGTCCGTTCAATCTTAAACATGGGTGCTCCTTTTTATATATGGAAATTTCAGAAAGAAATGCGCTTTAAATCAATACCAGATTGATTTTTCAAAACGATAACAGCTCTTACTAATAAATCAATTTCATTGTCTGCTGGTGATAATTTTATAAATCATTTTCATAGTGATTGAATTGAGATTTTGAAGGTGAGATGGGCTTTGTGTTTGTATTTTGATTTATTCATTTCCAGAACCGCTTGACAAAAGCGTGACATTATGTAGTTTTTGGAATATTTAATGATTTATCTATAACTCAAATATCTAATATAAGATTATCCAGTTAAAGTGTCAAGAAATTTTTCATTTATGCAACATAAATGCTACAAAATGAAATATATGTGAATTCAATCTCTTGCAGTTCAGATGATTGATTTTCAAATTCGAAGCCAGGTCTCAAAAAACAAAGTGAATTGCGATGGATTTTTTGTATCATCTCAAAAAAAGATGGTAGTAATAAAAATTGAAATCAAATAGCTTCTCAAAATATTGCAGAGCGCAGAGCGCAAAGAGCATAGCAAAAGCACAAATTTATCGCTATACTTCATGCACTATGCACTATGCACTTTGCACATATAGCTTTACCATCCAATATTGAAAGGATACGATTTTTTACTAAATATGATCATTAAGGAGTCTGTTCATATTCACAACACCAAGAACTAAAAAAAAGCCGGCAACAAAATGTTTAGTCCGGCTTATTTTAATATTGGATAATCCATTTTTCTGAAATTATTTTTCCGATCGTGCTTTACGGGCAAATGCACTTAAATTCAATCCAAGTTCTTTCAATTGTGTTTCACTCACTGTTGTCGGAGCAAGTGTAAGTGGACATAACGCATTTTTATTTTTAGGAAATGGAATCACCTCACGGATTGAACTTAATTTCATTATCATCGCGACAAGCCGATCCAGTCCCAAAGCGATGCCGGCGTGAGGTGGCGTTCCATATTTCAGCGCTTCCAAAAAGAAACCAAATTTTTCCTTTGCCTCATCAGATGATAAGCCCAATGCCTGAAATATTTTTTTCTGAATTTTGGAATCATGGATACGCACACTGCCACCACCGACTTCTTCGCCGTTGATAACCATATCATAACCCTTCGATTTCATACGAAGCAATTCATCGCGATCTTTTGGATCAAAATCTGTCACGGCGGGCATAGTAAATGGGTGATGTAATGCATTCAGCTTGCCATCCTTTAGCTCAAACATTGGAAACTCGGTAATCCATACCGGGCAAAATTTATCACGCGGGATGATTCCGAGCCGGTTTGCAAAATGTAAACGTAAATTATTTAGCACAGAATTGATCAGGTTCATGGAGCTGTCAGCAATCATAATCACGACATCACCATTTTCAGCATTCATCCACTCCATGAGTTGCATTTTTTCTTGTTCGCTGAAAAACTGCGCAATATTGGATTCCAACTCACCATTCACAACTTTCATCCACGTCATCCCTTTCGCTCCGAATGACGGGGCAATCTGAAAGGCATATTCATTCTGTAAAACATTTTTGGAAAGGGTTTCAGCTTGGCCTTTAATACAAAATCCCTTAATGAAGCCTTTGTTACCGATTATCTTCTTAAAAATTGTATATTCCGTGTTTGCCATAATATCGGTAACATCTTTAAAGTCCATGCCAAACCGTAGATCCGGCTTATCACTACCATAGCGTTCCATTGCTTCGGCATATGTCATCCGTTGAAATGGCGAGGGTAATGTAATCCCATTGAGTGCAAATAGTTGAATGGTCAGCGCTTCCAAATGCTTGAAAATAAATTCTTCATCCACGAACGAAGCTTCTATATCAAGCTGTGTAAATTCGGGCTGGCGATTTGCGCGTAAATCCTCATCCCGGAAACAACGAACGATTTGATAATAACGGTCAAATCCCCCAATCATAAATAACTGTTTAAACAATTGCGGAGATTGAGGCAATGCATAAAAAGCACCTTTATGGATACGACTTGGCACTAAATAGTCACGTGCGCCTTCCGGTGTACTTTTTGTTAAAAATGGAGTATCCAGTTCAATAAAATTGTTGTTGAACATATATTCGCGCATTTTTTGAAGAACACGCTGCCTGAGCATAAAGCGTTCCTGGTACGAAGGACGGCGTAACTCCAGATAACGGAAGCGCAAACGCAGTTCTTCATCAATATTATCCGGATTGTTTCGGGTAATTTCGTTGGCAAACATCGCCTTTTCAGAAATTTTAAACGGCAGTTTTTTCGCATGCGAAATAATGATTAGTTCCTGTGCAATCACTTCAATGGTAGATGTACGGATATTGGGATTTTCCGTGCCTTTCGCACGCAGGCTGACTGTGCCACGAATTTCCAGCAGGAATTCTTCTTTCAATGTGCGTGCCAAGTCATGCACTTCAGCGGAACACTTATCGTTAAATACAACCTGAACAATTCCGCTAATATCACGCAAATGAATAAAAATAACATTTGTATGTGTTCGGATCGCATCGACCCAACCATAGAGTAATACATTTTTATCTGCATCGTCCGCTGTCAATTTACCACAATATACTCGATTTTTCCAGTCCATCCTTCTTACCCGGTTATAGTTCTGCTTTTATCATTCCTGTTTTTGAAAGTGTTACGCCGACGCATTAACCATGCAGATGCGGGCGTTTCATTATATGGAAGTTTATTTGAAAGTGTTAAAGATAAGAAACTATTCTGTTTTTGTCAAATCTTATTTTTAATAGTTATGTGTATGTCCGATTATTGTCTAAAATTTTTCATCCGCATATGGCATTAAACCTGTAAATATATAGAAATTCATTGACGAAAGCAAATGTTTTATGAGTAAACTAAAGTTTTATCATCTTTTTCCCAACCAAGTTTGAATCAATCGGGTATAGTTAATCGGAACCGAATTACATGTAAGCATGTAATATTGATTTTTAGCTCTGTTTTTTGTATATTGCAACTATGTTTTGTAATTTCAAACAATATATTTACGGTATCCACCCGTCTATTTTTTTGATTAGCGCCAAATACTGATCTTTTTGTTTTATGTAAAATGAATTTTTAAAACGTATAAATAACAGGAATTCTGGGTGAACAGGTCCGTTGATAATACACTAGACTCTCAACTGCTTCTCTGGTTAAAGAAGACCCGGTCAACAGGTGATCCGGAAAGCTGGGGCAAGGTATATGATCAATTCAAACAAACTGTTTTCTTCCATTGCCTAAGAATGACACAGTCGGAAGCCGATGCACAGGATTTAACTAGTGAAGTTTTTATCCGTGCCTACGAACGAATTGATCAATTGGATTTAAAGCGGCCATTTCAACCGTGGTTAACCAGTATAGCGACTCATATTTGTATTGATTTTATCCGTGCCAGGCAACGAAAAGCGATTTCGGCTGCAGATCCTGACGAGTTCGCTACACCGGAAATTGAAATGAATTCTGTTGAACACCACGAACTACAGGAAAAAATTACTACTGCGATACGAAAGTTAAAACGTCCGCAACGCAGGTGTTTTTGTTTATTCTATATCCAACAAAAATCCTATAAGGAAATAGCAGCCTTTACAGGCTATAGTTATGATGAAGTGCGCTCATACATACAAAACGGTAAACGAAATTTTAAACTCATCTTTTTGGAAAGTGAGTGACATTCCATGGGAAAAATCAATAAATACGAACCGGAATTTTTGCTCGGACAAGGCTATGTGGAGCATATGATGAAACCGGATACCTGCCCATCAAATGATGAACTTATCGCGTATGTTGAAAACAGTTTATCAACCAAACGCAGGGATGAAATCGAACTGCATATTGATTGCTGTGGCTCCTGTTCTGCTTTTATTTCTGCATTGAGGAATGAATCCGAAGTAACTGATGCGCAGGAAATTTGGGAACGTAATGTTGAAACCATCGATAATCGTGTAAATATATTCCTGCAAAAACAATATGCTGCAAATTCAGCACGGAAAAGTAGTTCGAATTGGTGGCAGTTGATTGTCGACTGGTGCGAAGTTAAAAACCGCAAACTTGTTTTCGCCACTGCAGGTATAGCTTGTATTTTAATGTTGATTGTCGTGGGCTGGCATTTTCAATATGCGGATCAATTTCGGTTAGCTGATATTTCTGTCGAACAAACGAGTGCCTATCGTTCTTCATCCACTCCCAAAACTAAAATCGATCAGGCGATTCGCTTTTATGAATCCCGGAAGTTTGATAAAGCAAATCAACTGTTAAGCGCTGAAGCTCAGGCAAATCCTAATCGCTTCCCTGTCCAATATTATCTGGGATTGACACAGCTTCAGCAGGCAAAAAAAAACATTTTGGGGCTATCTGTTGGTTACAATCAGCAAAAGGTTGCAGACGCAAAACAATCGCTGCAACATGCACTTAATCTGACGCAGGACAATCTTTATTTTCAATTCGATTGTTACTGGTATTTAGGCAAAGCATGTATTATGGAAGGTAACTATAAAGAAGCGAGCGAATGGTTTAATAAAATAGCTGAAGCCCCATATTACGTAACCGACAGACAGGCAGAAGCTCAAAAGCTAATACATGGGCTAAGCCCATTAATTTTTGACACACATTCGAAATGAAAATTTCGTTTTATTCGATGATAACTCTTTGTCACCAATCTGTCACATTATTATACTTTAACTGAATTGGTTTTCGGATTTTACCTTAAAGTCTTCTCTTTTATTCAAGGAGAAGATTTAGGCGAGGTTGATAATAAAAAATTCGAAAACCAATTCATGATTAGTATACTTTTTCAAAAGGCAGACCTTCGCACTTAAGCCACCTTATTTTCAGCCCATCCAATAAGTATATATTCCAACTCGAATTCTATCGATTGTACCCCAACTCCTGATGACACCCTGTCAGGCACGATCCGCCGGACGCCGTAACAGTAAATTTCATCGGCATTTCCCAGTTACCAAACGGAACTTTATCGGCGATTAAATGCTCATATTTCGAACCGTGCGTTCGATGGCAGGTTGTACAGTTACGGGCTTTTTCCCGCGTGACATGCACGTAATGGAGATTACGATTGCCATTACGGAAACCTGTGGCAGATGTTGTTTCCGCCTGCTCCATTAACGCAGAATCGTGGCAGTCGAAGCAGTGAGCAAAATTCTCAACCTTACCCTCGGTGTAACTGCCTGCTGGAAATGCTGATGAAAGCAAAAAGTAATTATTGGGCGTGTGTGCTGCGTGACATGCTGAGCAACCATCATTAGCCACTGGCGCATGCACAAAATTCGCATTGACATCCTGCTCGATATCCCGTATGGTTCGACCATCCTTTTTAATTTTTTTATTATGACATTGAAAGCAAAGTTGTTTTTCTTCCATTTGCAATAGCGGCGAAAAGTCCGAAACATGGGCATTGTGACACAGATAACATTTGCCGCCTTCCTGAAACGGGCCATGGACTTCAGATTTATTCGCAAGCGCGACTTCAACAGTTTGATGGCATTCATAACATAATTGAGGTACATCAGTAACAAGCAAATATTTGATATTGGAATTGTGGGGCGTGTGACAATCCATGCAACCTTCAACAAATGGTTCATGCACGCTGGCTTTGGATTGAATATCTTTCTTTGCCGTATGACAGAACAGGCATACATCCTGACCCGTACGACTGAGCAATTTTGCATATTCGGATGCATGCGGATTGTGACAGCCGGTACACATGCCGCCTGCGACGGGTCCATGCACGAATTCCCTGGTTACGTACGAATCATGACAGGTGGCGCATAATGTCCCGGCGTCATCAATAAGCAGACTTTCATTATCCGAACCATGTGGATTGTGACAATTCAGGCATTCACCGGATTTCGTCGGTGGATGAATCGATTTACCGCTCATGGGAATATCATGGCACTGCTGGCAAAGTTCAGGCACAGATTCAACCAGCTTTACGGCGTCTTTCTTCTTCACCGGATGATCTTTTGCCCCGATTTGATGGCAGCTCTCACAACCGTCTTCAACAGGGCTGTGCACATTTTCGTATTGCACTTTAACATGATGACATCCGGCCTGCGTACAATTCGAAAAATCTTTTTTCTGTGCTTTTACGGGAATGGTATAAAAAAAACAGCATAGCAGAAGGGAAAGGATAATGAATGACTGTTTCATTTTTTGTCCCTCGATTTGATTTATTCAATATAAAACGTTGGCTTTTTCCCGAACCTATTGTAGAATTAAAAAGTGCGTTCAATGCGGATAAATCCGCCATTATAATTCAATGTTTCGCCGGAAAAATCACGACGGTACACATCAATTCCCACAGTCATAATTAATTCCCGGAAGCGATTGCTCAGTTGAAATCGTACATTCGTTAATTTTAAATCAATCCCCCGACCATCCTGAAAACGGTAGCCTCCATCCAGACTCGCTGTTGTTGAGCGCGTCCATGCATACAGTATTCGGCCGGAAATATCGGCAAATTGTTGTTGTTCATCATCATGGGTCAACACGTAATCCCGCCAGTTACCTGAAATAAATGTCGTCAAAGCTGTACCCATCGTATGTGATACCGTCATGAAATAGCGAGCTGATCGATATGGCACAATGTTACTTTCATAATTATCGTGTTCCCATCCGGCGCTAATATCTTTCCATTGCAACCGAACACCATAAACCTGTCGAGTAATTGTTTTAAGGATCTGTTGCGCAGCGTTATCAACATTCGTATAATCCTGTTCTTCTGTACGTAGATATGTTTCGAGTAATCGATTAAATAACTGAACACTAGCCCGAAAAGCGTGTGTATTGGTATCAAATTGATAGGAATTAATGCGGATAGCAGTATAATCCACCAACACGGATTGGCCATCACTAATCTGACCGCCGGGGAGCCGCTGTATTTGCAAATAATTTTCACGCGTAAATATAAGATAGTCGATATTTTCCTGAAAACGAATCGTGCGATCTTCATCCCAAATGACAACACTTGCCGGGTCAATGCCGGGATTCTCCAACAAAACGATACGCGTATCTTGCAGTTCGTGCATTTCGCTTGTTATAGACAGTATTCCTGGATTGCTGTTGTGGTGGTCATTTCGATACTGAAATTCGTAGGCAAGTTTGAATAATCCGGTAGGAATTATTTTTTGATAATCGAAACCTGCGCCGCTTCGGTTAATAAATTCGGTGTAGGATGTGTGTTGAATATCAATGTATTCGTGATAAATTTGACTGTGCAAACTCAAGAACAGTTGATGTTCCAGGCGTCCTGTGACACTCTGTTGCTTGTTGGAGAACAAATTTTGTTCGTAATCTGTATATCGATATAATGCGATTGCACTGAATTGCGCTGGTAACTGTATTCGGGTATTTTCATTGATTTGTAGCCGATCATAGGACTGGCTGCCGGCTTGGGTTCGGTAATTCATCAATGAATTCCAATAACTTTTGCGGCGCTCAGTAAACGCCAATCGGTTTTCAAATTGAAAATTCGACGTAAAATTTCGTACACTGCCAGCATCACCGTAGCTGCGTTGGTAGTCATCATAATTATAACTGAATTTATTTGCATCGAGCTTACCAAACGATTTATTAATATCGGTCCGGATATTTTCACGATTGTTTGTGTACAGTCGACTAGTATTCAATTCGTTTTGTTTCCAATTCGCATTCTGATAATGAACAGTCAACGGCACAAATCTGTTTCGAAACGACAGGCCGCCACCATAGTCTTGCCGATTGTTTTCCACACTGCTGGCGTACTCACGATTGATGTAACCGTGGCTTAATCCGCCAAATAAATTAAATGCCAATGGACGCATGTCAAAGATCACGGTTTCGATTCGAAATTTTTCGGTGGTACGCGTCTCCGATCGGTTGGGTATTACCAAAAATTGTTCGTTCTTGATACCGGGATTGTAATCCGCATCAATATTTATCTGCATAAAATTGGGATGCCAAACGTAGCTGCGGGAATTTAGCCGGATTTGACCATTAAAATCCTGCATTACCGGTTTTTCAGCTACGCCGGAACGGAGTATGGTTTCCTGACTGCGATACATATGCTGCATTGACAGTCCGCCATGCAGACTCGTGTGCTTCCACTGCCCTATCTCAACTTGACCGGACTGAGCATGCAGAACAGAGAGTGAGAAACAAACGATGATCACTGTAATGACATATCGTAACATAATTAATTTTCAGATATTTTCAATTTTTCATAAATGATGACAGTTAACTTCATGCCCCCAAAACGTTTTTCCACGCGCATACTTTATCTTCGCCATCTTCCACACACGTTTTTCGTTACCTATTATTTAATAATTGAATTGTCACACCGCCATGAGGATCGTGGCAATCGAGGCATGGTGTTGCGCTAATTTTTTCGTGCGCGGCATTTTTATTCACATCGCCGGGCACATGGCAATGCTGGCAAATTTCGCGAATCGGCTGTCGGAGCAGGCTCAGGTACTTTGAACGGTGTGGCAAGTGACATGCAGTGCACATACCCGCGGCAACCGGACCATGCAAAACAGTATATTGCCCGGCGAATTGTTTATGACATGTGTAACAAAGCTCGGCGTGCTGCTGGCTTAGCCTGTTGGATTTGGTCGCGTCGTGACATTTACCGCACAAACGCGATTTATAATCGGGATGAATCGACTGATACAAATCTACCCGGCTGGAATCAGTCGTTTGTAATGAATCGACAGATTCGACACTCGCCTGCGCCAGAACAATATTTTCTTTCTCCGCTGCATTCACGCCATCAAAGAAAAACGAAAGCAATTGCCGGCTACACGAGAGCACAGGAATAACAATGATGAATAATAAAATTCGAATAGTTTTCATTTTTTATTGGCTTTGGATTCAATAAATCCATACACATTTATTTTGGCAGGTCCGAATTGATTGCTTACAAAGATAAGATATTTGAAAGTGAATTCTTCATATTTGTATTTCTGAAAATAGCTGATAGTTTCGGCATTAATGACAATCCCTGCTGGCAGCCATAAATGACCGGGAGATTCTGTGTGGCCACCGAAAAACATCAGCAATCGGGATTTTTCATTGAACATCTGAATGTTTTCGAACGCCGCATCGATGACATACAGGTTATTTTCATCATCTGCAGCTATGCCTTTGGGGCGTACAAATTGACCGGGCGCATTTCCCAGATTACCGACAGCGCCTAAGAATTGACCTTCCGGCGTAAATATTTTTACACTGGCGTTGCCGGTATCACTCACATAAATTCTATCATTTTCAATCGAGATGTTTGTTGGTGAAAACAGATAATCGGTATTCTCCGGGATCGGCTCCGGAAACGCCCGAATTTCCTGATGCGAGTTCAATCCGGCCACCCGGATCTGATGCGTCCCCAGATCACAAATCCACAATTGTTGATTGTATATTTTTACATCAGTCGGCTTGCTTTCATTACCAAATCCAATTGATGACAAATAATTACCGTTAGCATTAAAAATAACAACCTGCTGGCGACCAGCGTCCGCTACGTATAAATTCCCGTTGTCATCCAGCGTACAGTTGATTGGTTTGTTGAGTTGTCCCATTCCCGATGGTCGGAAATAATCGAACGTTTTGGAAGCGAAATCAATAATTTCCAAACCCGGTAACATCGTATCACAAATGTAGAGCTTTTTATTATGGATGGTCAGGCCATACGGTTTCAAAATTGGCTTTTCCGGCTCACTTCCCAGCACATAACGTTTGAAGAACGAAGGCCGGCCGACAATATCCGAAGAACCGCTAATGCTTGTCAGGAATTGAATACGGGCCGTATCCGGTGGCGGCGGAAAAACGATAATATTATCCGCAGTACCCCGATTTTGAGGATAGCCCGATGTGAGCGGCAGCAGGAGAATTACGAGCAGAATTAGAGTATGTTGAACAAGTCTGAAATTAGTTCTGATCATGTTCATGAAATAATTAATAATCTCCACTTACTTGTTGTGACATGTCAGGCACAGCGCGCTTCCGATGTTTGGCTTCCGCAGTAATTTCGCAGCGCCTGTCATATTGTGAATTTCATGACACGACGTGCACTGCATTTTTCCGTCGATCAACAAATCATCCGCGATGGTGCCGCCGAGCCCGGAATTTGTTATGGCCGGATCGTACAAACCCCCATCTTTGCTGGCAAGGCTGGAATTGTAGACAAATGATATCGGATGGTCATCCCGCAAATCTGCTCCAATGCACGATTGCCCATTAATAATGTATAATCCTCCGCTTCGGTCACCAAAGCAATCCACCGCCAGCGTGCCATCGTGGCAACTCAAACACAATTTCGAAGGTCCATCCGGTTGACCGGGCGTTGCATCCAACGTGCTGCTTGTATAAATGGAATACGATGCCGATGACACTGCACGATTCCATAGCGGCATATTTGATTCAACAGTATCTAAATCCTGTGGGATGTGACAGACACGACACGTCTGTCCGTGGATATTCCAATCAGCATTCGAAAAATCGTGCGCAGTGCTTAGCATATTCTGTCCAAAACTCAATCGGACAAACAACAGGAGCACGCATAGCCCGTAAAAGAACGGCTGTTTTTTCATACATATCTCTCACGTTCATTCTGAAAAATTTCGATACACCGTCAATTAAAACATGCAGTGTTTTTCACCTAATATCGACTTATGAACATGAAAGATTGAATTATATGCCAATGACCACGCCGGAGCCATAACCATTCAAATTGGAATCCACACGGATACTTAAAAGAAACGCTTGTTAATTTACTTATCGTGACACGTTAAACACAGTGCACTACCGGCGTTCGATTTACGTAACAGATAGGCAAAACCGCTACCGTTGTGCACATCATGACAGGAGGCACATTGCATTTTACCTCCAATCAGCATGTCTTCAGCGATAGTGCCACCCAAACCGGAATTTGTAGTCGATGGATCATGTAATCCGCCATCCTGGCTGGCAAGACTGGAATTATAGGTAAATGAAATCGGATGATCATTTCCCAAATCCGTACCGATTCGGGGGCCACCGGAAATAAAATGAGAACCTCCGCTTTGCGATCCATAATTATCGACAGCAATCGTGCCATCGTGACAACTCAGGCACAACTTTGCGGAAGCGTCCGGTTGGCCGGTTGTGGCTTGCATGGTGGCGCTGTTGTACGTCGTGAATGTGGCCGTCGTCGTTGCATGATTCCATAGCGGAGCATTTGTAACCGTTGCATCTGCATTGTGTGGCGTATGGCAGACAATACAGATTTGACCCGTGGTATTCCAGTTATCGTTTGAAAAATCATGCGCCGAGCCTTGAATATTCTGCCCTAATGCCACTGAAGTGCCCAGGGCAAGCAAACATACAGCGAACGTGAATTGAAATTTGATCATGCTCCCTCCCAAGAGATTTAAAGTATACCGATTAAATATATCGTTTCGGATTATGGTTTCTACCGTGACAATACAAATAGCACTGACCCGTAAAACTACCACTATCAATAAATTCTAGTTTTCCCTGTCTGCCCGTGCTTTTGCTGACAACCGAGGTATCAAAATTAATCAGGTGCGACTGGTTTGTCGAGCTACCCTGAACACCGTGAGGATCGTGGCAGACATTGCAGGGCGTTTGTAAATCCACTATGTGCTTTCGATGTACAACATTCGCAAAATTGGTGCTTTGATTATTTACTATCGTGTTTCTGTCATGACATTGATAACACAATTCATATGCCTGATACGATTCGCTTGTGTAATCAGCCGTCTCATATCGAAATTTTAAGATTGGTGAATAGACGGAACCGTGCGGACCGTTGGCGGAACTGTTGTTGCTTGCATGACAATCGGTGCAGTAAATGATGCTGGCTTCATTCAGCGGTGAAATAAGGCTCGGCACGTCGCCGTTTTTACCCGATGCTTCCACAGGGTGAAATGATGGATTACCCGCATTAAATTCCAGTCGAACATTCGTCTGATAAAATTGCCTGGAAGTGTGCCCGCCCGGTTTTTCGGGACTGTCTGCATGGCAGCGATAACAGATTTCAAATTCATACTGGATGGCGCTGATAGCGCTTCCCTGAGAGTTCACACCTTTCACACCTTCAATTGCGCCACTCGCAACCGGAGCGCTTGCATCCGTTCCGTTCGCCACATGCGGATTGTGGCAATCTGTGCACTCCACATGACGTATGTCAGAAACTGCGTTTTCTTCAGGATCATGGATGTGCGTGTAGGCAAAAACATCGTGTCTGTATGATTTATTCAAATCGGATTGAATATTCTTCGCCGCCACATTCCCGGCATGGCAATCGAGGCAATTATTTTCTTCCGGCAAATGGCGCATAATTCGCTCTGCTCCACCGGCGCCGTGCGGCTGATGGCAATTCTCGCAACCATTTTCCGCCACAGTCTGATATGTACTTTTGGGCCACGGATCATTACCTGAACCATTCCAGCTTGCCGATGATACACGATGAAGTGAACCATTCCATCCGTTTTTTTGATGACAAAACATGCACAAATCAGAATAGTGCGTGCTGGCGACTAAAAAATTACCGTAAATATTATTATGCGGATTATGACAAGCAGTGCATTGAACTTTCTGCCCATCCAACTGCACAGGACCATTAAGTGTCGCCGGATCGGTAAGTTCACCATCTGCGGCTGCCAGGCTTGTATTATAAATAAATGATACCGGATGGTCATCCGACAAATCACTTCCCAGATTTGCGTGGCCGGTGGGTAATACCGTTATCCCGCCACTGAATTCAATTAGGTGATCCCGGCTTACGACAGCACCCAGAGCAATCGTACCATCATGACATGACAGGCAAAGAATGGATGCACCGTCCGGCTGCCCAGGCGCTGCTTCGATGGTTGAACTCTGATATAAAATATAATTCTGTCCCGGATTGTTGCGGTTCCAGAGCGGAGCACAAGGACTGCTGTTATGGGGCGTGTGGCAGAAAATGCAGATTTCTGTTTCACTGCCGGCATGAATTGAGCCAGGTCCGTTGGCTGAAAGATTATGAGGTGTATCGACAATCGACTGCGCCGCAGCAGTGATTGTCTGCAGAAATAATAGCAGAAAAAATATCCGTCGCATTATTCACGCTTTCAATTGTTGCGCTCCAATTGAAAAATCTGAAATCGCGCATTATAGGAATCAGCTATATAAATTTGATTGTCTGAGTTAATAAAAATGCCTGTCGGTAGCCAGAATTCACCGTCCTGAGTACCCTGTTGACCAAATCGTTCCAGAAAATTTCCCGCATTATCAAAAATTTGCACATTGTGAAACAGAGCATCCACAACGTAAATATGGCCAAACGAATCACATGCTATCCCCTTTGGCCGGGCGAAATCACCACTGCCATCCCCATTCTTCCCAAAGCATGAAAAATTTTCATTTTGTAAATTCATTTTTTGAACCCGAAAATTCATCGAATCGACAATGTATAAATTTCCGCTGTCATCGGTTGTTAAAAACGTCGGGAAATTAAATTCCCCGGGCTTTGTGCCGTGCTGGCCAATCGTCTTGATAAAATGACCAGCGGTATCAAATACACTCAGGCGATGCGCGGCTGTTTCCGCCACATAGACTAGCTGATTCACCTCAGAAAAAATGATACCCGTTGGCCGCATTAACGGTTGCTGTTTATTAAAGATTGTCGACTTTTTCATCGATGGCTTACGAACAAGAATTGTGTTGAGCTGTGAATCCGTAAATAGTGTCCGTCCATCTGGTAACGCTGCCAAACTTATGAGCGATTGACATTCTGGATGGCGGTACGAATGATATTCATGAGTAGATAAATTCATTTCCACCACCGATTGGTTTCCCTGGTCAAGGACAGCCAGTGTATTAGAATTGTCAGACATAATTGCCATGGGCTTTACAAGTAACCCGTCTTGTTTGCCTGTTACCAGATTAAATAATTTTCCAAGAAAACCAGGTTTTCCCATTACATCGTTAGCACCTGTAATGGAATTTATCCAGCGAATTGTATAATCGGAAGTTTGTAGGACTGTAACTGTATGGGCGACTGTGTTTGTCCTTGAAAAGATTAGAAAGATATATAGCAGGCAAGAGAAGGGATAGTTTGTTTTATTCAATGACATTGATCTTTTGTCAGGGGTGAATTCAAACAAGTATTCTTATAATAGTCGCAGAATACTTTCAAATTAAATAAAATAAATTTGAAAAGCAAGTACCTTTTATTCTTGTTGATTTAAAATAAGTTGTCTTTCATCATAATAATGACTACCTTCAAACGAACCTAAAAAAGATCGGCATGAATTCATATTTTTTAGAAAACACTTCATCCGCCATTATTGCGGGCGGTAACAGTAAACGCTTCGGATCAACAAAGTTATATATTTTATTCCGCCAAAAGAGGTTGATTGATTATGCAATTGAATTGGCGCATCAGCTAACTAATCATACATGCATCATTGTCGGAAATGCGGAAATAACAAATATTCCTGATATTCCACAATATAAAGACATTTTTTCAAATTGTGGCCCAATCGGTGGAATTTACACAGCCCTGGTCCACTCCCCTACTGCTCGTGTCGTTATCCTGCCATGTGACATGCCATTTTTATCTGTGGCAATATACAGAATCCTGAGCGATAACAGCATTGATACCCGCCCGGTCATTGCAGTGTCACCTGACGGTATTGAACCAGTTGTGAGCATCTGGCATCAATCGTCGATTCCTGCATTTGAAGTTGCCATTCAGCAAAAACAATATTCATTGCGGCCATTGATGCAGGAATTGGATGCTAACTTTGTGGATTTAATAAACGGTGATTCCATTTACCATCCTGATTGGTTTCGGAATATTAATCGAATGGAGGATATTTTGACTCTGGAAAACATTCCAATGATCGATGAGCAGTAAACAGCGATCACTGAATGATTTGTACCTAAAATCAATCCGATAACAGTGGTTATTCATCTTGCCGTAGCCTGAGCTTGTCGAAGGCAACGGCTGTGCGTGAGTCGATTTCGACAGGCTCAGCCGACGATTAAACCTTGACAAGAGTTTTCAGAAAGGCTCTTGGTATATTTAATAGACATGCTAGACAAAGTAATTGAGTCTGCCTCGATAATAACTGCACGTTCATCCGACATATAGACCAGCCACTCGCTGTTTCCCCGCATAAACGTTGAATCGCTGTTTCCCTAAAAAGCCAATTAAAGTAATTCCAAACTCCTGCGCTATATCCACTGCAAGCGTACTAGGCGCTCCAATGGCCGCAATTATCGGAATGCCCGCCAACACTGCCTTTTGTACCAATTCAAAGCTGATGCGCCCGCTTAACAGCAGCACAGTATTCGTAGCTGGTAATTTATCGGCTAATAACATGGCGCCGACAACTTTATCCAACGCATTATGTCGGCCAACATCTTCACGGATTATCAGACACTCACCTTTTTTATCGAATAGGGCCGAGGCGTGCACGCCACCGGTTTTTGCAAAGATTGTCTGTGAATTGTCCAGAGCAGTCAACAATCGGATGAGATAATCATGAGTGATTTGGAAGTCACCAACTGGAATACAAGTGCAATTTTTCTGAACCATCTCCAACGATTGACGGCCACAAATACCGCAACTGGAATTGGTGTACACATAACGACGGAATTTCGCCGGATCGAAGCTCACCCGCTCGCTCAATTCCACAAAGACCGTATTCTGCCGATGGGTCGCGCCAGGATTCAGGCAATAATCGATATTTTTAATATCGGCACGTTCTCGTACCAGTCCTTCACTCAATAAAAATCCAGCGGCCAATTCAAAATCGTACCCCGGTGTACGCATGGTGACCGTGATGTTCTGATTGATATGCAAATCGTCTTTACGCTGAGTAATCCGGATTTCCAGAGGCTCTTCAACTGCAATATCATCCTGCAAATAGTGTACATCGTCATTTCCAACCTTGATGATGTCATATGTTTGTGTACCCGTACCCATACTTTTTAGTTCATTCATTGTTTTGGTTCGTCAGTAATCTTCGTTTAATTGTTACTATTCAGTCATTGACGATCCGTCGGCTGAGCCTGTCAAAGCCGACGACACTCTAAAATATTTAGTAAGTGTTGCCTTCGACTGGCTCAGGCAACATAGTTTTCCATAGATTTTTTATAATTTTCAGGTCTAAATAGTACCGTTTTATAGGCTGAACGCTGATAGCTACCGTTCCACAAAATACGCTCCCGGAAACAACAACGTATCTTTTTTCCCGGTTTCAAGCTTTGTTACTTCCGCTGCACATACTTTGTATTCGGCTGTACCGGTGATGCTATCTCCCACATCATTTGTAAGTATATTGGCTCGGGCTTCCTTAAAGTGAAATGGCATCCAAATGCATCCGCTGCGCACTTGTCGGGAATAGAACGCCCGCACATGGACACTGCCCCGACGCGTTTTCACCTGCACACGGTCGCCATGAGCAATGCTCCGTTTTTGGGCATCACGCGGGTGAATCTCGATGTATGCTTCCGATTGCTTTGTAGACAATCCCTGTTCGCGTCGGGTTTGCGTGGCGGAATTATAGTGATATAACGTCCGGCCGGTGGAGAGTATCAGTCCGTAATCCGTATCCGGCAATTCCATCGATGGCCGGTATTGAACGGCCTGAAATAGCCCTTTGCCGCGCAACACACCATCCGCATGCAGGTATTTCGTGCCCGGATGGTTCGCGCCGGGACAGGGCCACTGAATACCGGACAGTCCCGGCACATGCTGTGTTTGTTCGATACGCTCGTGGCTAATACCGGCAAAACGAGGCACATCCTTTACCATCTCATTATAAATCTCGGCAGGGCCAGGGAAATTCCAGTCGGCGCCACAGCGATTGGCAAACTGCACTAAAATTTCCCAATCAGCCAGCGCCTCACCCGGCGGCTGAACAGCCTTGCGTACGCGTTGTACGCGCCGTTCCGAATTGATGAACACGCCATCCTTTTCCGCATAAATCGCTGCCGGGAAAATGACATCTGCAAACCGGGAGGTTTCATTGAGGAACGGTTCCTGAATCACCAGAAATTCGATATTATTGAGCGCCCGTTCCAGGTGCAACACATTCGGTTCAGACAGCAAAATATCCTCACCCATCACGTAAAAGGCTTTGATTTTATTGCCAGTAGTTTTCATCATCTGATTGAGATTCAATCCCGGTGTTGGCGACAGTGACACGCCCCATGATTTCTCATATTTAGCGCGAGCGGCCGGATCATCCACACGCTGATAACCGGGATAAAAGACCGGACTGGCGCCGGCATCATTTGCGCCCTGCACATTATTCTGGCCGCGTAACGGATTCAATCCCGATGACGGTTTGCCGAGATGGCCGGTCATCAGCACCAGATTGGACAGGGCATATACATTATCCGTTCCATGGGAGTGTTCGGTGATTCCCAGCACGTAGTAAATGCCGGCCTTCGCTGTGCTGGCATAGCGTCGCGCTGTCCAGCGAATAACATCAGCAGGAACACCGGTGATCTGTTCAGCCTGTTCCGGTGTGTAATCGGCAACTGTTTGTTTTACGGCGTCAAAGTTTTCGGTTTGTCCGGCGATGAATTTATGGTCGATTAAATCTTCTTCAATAATGACATGCGCCATTGCATTGAGCAGCCAGACATCGGTGCCCGGCTTAAGTTGCAGATGTTTCTCGGCAATCGAGGTCATCCAGATCGCCCGCGGATCGGCCACGACCAATGTGGCGCCGCGCCGAACCGCCCGCTTCATTTCCATGGCAATGATCGGATGGGCTTCGCTGGTGTTGCTGCCAATCACCAGCAGAAAATCTGCGTCGCGAATTTCACCGATTGAATTTGTCATTGCCCCAGCACCAAACGTATTGACCAGACCGGCCACAGTTGGCGCGTGTCAGGTTGCGGCGCACTGATGCACGTTGTTCGTGTGAAACACAGCGCGCGCGAGTTTCTGCATCAAATAATTTTCTTCCACTGTACAGCGCGATGAACTGACGAATCCCAGCGCATCGGCGCCGTAACGTTTGGCGACTGCCTGCAATCCATTGACAGCTTTTTCCAGCGCGTCATCCCAGGTTGTCGGCTGTAGCTCACCGTTTTCGTTACACACCAACGGTTGGGTTAATCGATCGGGATGATGTATAAAATCGTACGCAAACCGGCCTTTCACACACAAATTACCATCGTTCACGGTTGTGCCCGGCGGCGGACTGGTAATTTTTACAACCATGCCGCGACCATCATTGGCGATATCGTCCACGTTGAGATCGATCTGGCAGCCAACACCGCAATAATTGCAGGTCGTGCGAACTTTACGCAACTCGCGTTCCGGTTTGTGGTTACGGGTTAATGGCATTTTTTCGGTCATCGCACCGGTTGGACAGACATCGATGCAGCCACCGCACATTTCGCAGGACGTGTCCAGTAGGGATGCGTTATCTGCAGTAGCGACTGTCGTGCTTGCTCCCCGATTCGCCAGTGTGATTGCTGAAACGCGTTCCACTTCCGCACAGTAGCGAACGCAGCGAGCACAGGAAATACACAGGTCAGCATTAAAAAGAATGTAAGGATTGCGGTCATCATCGCGGGCACTGCGAATCGGCAACATCCGGCCCCAGTTCAACGGAGCTTGATATTGCTCCGCCAAATCGAGTAATTGATTTGGCGCTCCTTTTTCCACTGCATTCCGGTCTTGCGGATGATCCGTCATGTACAGTGCAAGCAACGTCTGCCGATGCCGCGTAATGCGTGCGTTCTCTGTAATCACTTCCATACCCGGCGTTGCTTTCTGCGTACATGCTGGCACAAGCCGATTAAATCCGGTAACCTCCACCAGACACATCCGGCATGCCCCGACCGGATCAAGCCGCGGATCGTGACACAAGGTGGGGATGTGCACACCCATTCGATTGGCAAGTGTGAGAATTGTTTCGCCATCGGTAAATGACACGGTTTTGCCATTGAGGGTAAGCTGATTGCGGGCTAATTTCATTGAAAATCCTCCGGGAAATACGTCATCGCACTGGTGAGCGCCAGTGATGCGGTCTGCCCCAATCCGCAAATCGACGCTTCATTCATCTGCCAGGCGACATCTTCGGCAAATTTTAAATTGGGAGAATGCATTGTGGCCGATCCGTTTAATTCCGCATTGACAGCTTCACGCAAATACCGCGTACCGATGCGGCAGGGCGCACACTGCCCACAACTTTCATCTTCAAAAAATCGTAATTGCTGACCAACTGCCCACTTCATATCCACGGTATCGTTCAGTACGATGACGCCAGCAGAACCGAGCATCGAACCAACCGCCGCCAAAGCCTGAAAGTCCAGTGCGATATTCCGTTTGTCGGCAGGCAGAAATCCCGAACTGGCGCCACCCGGACAGAATGCCTTTAATTTCCCGATGTAGCCGCCGGCCGATTCCACCAGTTCATCCAGCGTAATTCCCAATGGAAGTTCGTATGTCCCTGGCTTCTGCACATGCCCGCTGATGCAGTATAACTTTGTACCTGCCGCAGTTCTTCCTAAATTCTTAAACCAATCACCACCCCGCTTGATTATCTCCGGTACACAGGCAATTGTTTCCACATTATGAATCAGCGTCGGCTTGCCCCACAAGCCAACTTCCACCGGGAATGGCGGTTTCAGACGTGGCATTCCACGTTTCCCTTCCAGCGCTTCAAGCAGTGCGGTTTCTTCACCGCAAATGTACGCGCCCTGTCCCGAATGAGAATGAAATCGCAGGTCAGCAAGCAGGCCTCGCTGGCGGAATTGCTGAATCGCCAGTTCTATTGATTTTTTAGGATAGGCAAACTCACCGCGCAGATACAGAAAAACGTCCTTCGCCCCCACAGCATGCGCGGCAATCGCCAAACCTTCCACAATCCTGTCCGGTCGACGCATGAGCAACTCACGATCCTTGAATGTGCCCGGTTCGCCTTCATCAGCATTCAGCACGACATAACGTTCCGGTTCGGATTGCGACTGCACCGCCTGCCATTTAATATGTGCGGGAAATCCGGCGCCACCGCGGCCTTGCAATTCCGATGATTTTATGATCGCAATTATGTGATTTGCTGATCGCGTCAACGCCATGCGCAACGCTGTTCCCGACCAATCAGGCGCACCAGCAAGATTGATTGCCAGGTCACCGTCGTTTTCAACTGAAGGCCCAATGTGACCAAGCCATCCTTTACCGCCTGGTGACATTTCTTGCTTTAGTTTCGTCCAATCCCCGCCGGTCTGCTTGATTTCTTCAACCTGAACGCCGGGGATAACCTCTCGGTCACGTAATACCGCGGTTGGTTGATCGCACGCCGCCAGACACGAGCATGGTTCCACAGGCAATCCCGCATCGAGAGCCGCTTGCAGTACTTTATCTGCGCCAGCCATTTGGCAGGACAGACCGGTGCACACACGCAATTTTTTATCCGACCGGGATAGAAGATGAAAAAAGCTGCCAACGCCATAAACATCTGCTTCGGCAACTCCGGTGTGGCGGGAGACTTGTTTGGACACATCCGGTTTCAGACCGCCCTGTTGTTGAATAAGCTCCGGGACATCGGATTTTATATGATTCACGATAGCATCCTTTCGGTGTAATGAATAGGAATCCTGCAGAAATTTGATGAAGCAGTAAATATTATATTTGAATAATTATTTTCTCTATAATTGAGCAAATTCTAAAGTATCTATTCAGCCCAACAACTATGTAAAAGCAGACAGGTCAATACGTTGCCTGAGCCTGTCGAAGGCAACACTCGAACTGGATTTGTGGGTGATGTCGGCTTCGACAGGCTCAGCCGACGGTTTGTAGCAGGCTGAATAAATACATTCTAAAATTTATTTCATCGCTAATTCCATACGATCTGCTGCACTCAAATTATCAACATGTATAACTCAATCTCACATTAAATAATACAAAATTAATCAAAAAATCAAGTTGCAATTACTTGATTTCGTTTAAAGCATTAAACTTAATGTAATAAAATCACTATTTTTAATGAAAATCTTTACACCATAATATTAATATTTTCAAAGAATGAATACATTTAACGTATTTCCCATCTATTAAATTTACACTATCAGCTAATATTTTTATTTGTTGCTGAATAATTATTCATTGTAATACATTAATATTAAATATCATAGAACAAAATATCAATTTCGGAACAAATTTTGTACTTGGATAAGAATGAAATAAAACTAATCGAAAAATATTATTTCTCCATGAATGTTTAATAAACATATCACTAATGCCATTAAGAATTTTCAATATAAAATAAAATTCTCAAAATAATAATTTAATCACGGGAGCACAACAGGCTATGAAAAAGTCCACTTTACTTGTAAGTATTCTTCTTTTGCTATTTGGTATCACTGCTCAACATACTGCTTTTGCACAATTAACAATACTTAGCGGTAATTATGGTGGCGATATCCAAACTGTTGTTTATGATAATAATAATGATCTGTACTGGATTTGGGATATTAGGATGTTCATATCTCAAGATTACGATGAACAGATTTCATCAATTTCATCATTGTCAACAAATGGATATTTCGGACTAAATGGATGGACAATGGCGACACATACACAATTTGAATCTTTAATTAATGGACGAGACGCACAATATTTATCAACACAGTTCAATAAGACATCTTCAGTACCTCAAGGCAACTACGATTATTGGCTCGGACGAGTCGAACCGCAACAAGATTGGAGCGGCCGGCCTTCACACTGGCATGATGGGATACGGAATACGATCAGCTCCAATACCTGGTATAGAGGTGGACTTGGAATTTCAATTGACACTTACCAAAGTGATTATTTAGGCGCGTGGGTTGTGACTTCGGGGATTGTCCCGGTACCAGAACCAAGTTCGCTAATATTACTCTGTGCAGGCTTAGCCAGCACTATTATAATTGCCCGCTCGAGATTTAAAATTAGAAAGTAGTTCTCTTGAATCAAATTTACTAAAATTCAATCCGGAATTAAACAATATATTCTATTTGAAATAGCATAAATCAGATAATTGAACTACTCTATACAACTTTTCGCTAGGTTGTCGATTGGAAATTAAACTATTAAGAAACAATTTTTATATTTATTTTTTTTTAAATCAGATACTGTAAATAATGTCAAACTATAATTCAGTTTGAAAAAAGGCCTTCTGTTTAGAAGGCCTTTTACAAATAGATTAATTACTATCCAATATGCGAGTTCACTTCACCGCAACCCGCTCCAGATATTTTCCGGTGTTCGTATCAATCTTTATTTTATCGCCCTCTTTAATAAATAGAGGCACCAGCACCTTTGCGCCGGTTTCAATAATGGCATATTTCATAATATTGGTTGCTGAGTCGCCCTTGATACCGGGTTCAGCTTCAATCACTTTGAACACAATCGAATTAGGGAGTTCGGCTGTAATCGGCTGCCCTTCGAGAATCTGTACGACACACATATCGCCTTCGCGTAAAAATCGTTTTTTGTCCCCAAAAAATTCTTCCGGAATAACCACCTGGTCGTATGTTTCTGTATCCATGAAATACAAATTGTCATCACTTTCATACAGAAATTGCATGGATTTTTCATCCAGTCGTACGACCTCCACATCATCTGTCATGCGATAGGTAATATCGATAACGCGACCGGTCTTCACATTTTTTAGTTTCGTCCGCACCATTGCCCGCCAGTTGCCCGGTGTGACATGGGTAAATTCTGTGACTATCCAGATTTCGTGATTATGACGAATCGCCATGCCTGTTCGAAAATTTGAAATTGACACCATATGACATCGTCCTTATGGTTAAATTATCAATGCCACAAATGCAGACGTATATGACTATCGAATTACGTCCGGCGACGAATATAATGAGAAAAAAATTAAAAAACAAGTGGAGAAATTTAATCGTGAGATGCCAGACGTGAGACGTGAAACGATTTTAGGGAATAGTGAAAAGTAATTAGTGAATGGCTTCAAAATACAATAGTTTCATCCTGATTACAGAATCATCGATCACATCAAAAAACTGAAGATACTGGTGTTGCATTTTCCGTTTACAATTCTCAATTAACAATTGTCAATTGTCTATTCTCTGCTTTCAATTATTCTTTCAATTCAACTTTCAACAGCCAAAATTTTTGGAAAATTTTCGGAATAAAATCAAACCACCGTTGTATGTATAGTAGAATTTCAAATGAAAACAAATCATAACTAACCACAGGAGTTTATCATGAAAAACATTACATTTATTATCGCCGTTCTTGCATTGCTGGCAAGCTACGCATTCGCCCCCACGACCGGTACAATTACCGGCACAATTACTTCCAAATCCACCGGCAAACCGTTAGCCGGCGTGAACGTTACTGTCGATAACACATCTTTTGGCGATGCCACCGATGGCAGGGGACACTACACTATTAAAAACGTGCCCTCAGGACGTTATTCGCTCACCGTTTCCATGCTGGGCTTTATTTCTGAAACTGCCCAAAATGTAATTGTGAATGCCAGCAAAACCACGACGGTTGATTTTGATCTGACTGAAACGTCTCCAGCATCTGAAGAAGTGATTATCAAGACAGAACAGCCCGTGATGGATCAGGATAAATCGATGTTGCAACGAATTAAACAAAAATTGTCAGGGGAGAAGAAAATGGATGCTGTGATGGGCATGAGTGAAGTTCGTATGTTGGCAGCGCCCGCACCGTGCGTGGCTGATTTCAATACCGAAGAATACAGGACAATTACCGAAAATGAATTCTTCGAAACCATGAAGAAACCATTATCCACCTTCTCGATTGACGTGGATGCCGCTTCATACAGCAATACCCGCCGCTTCTTAACGCAGGGTCAATTGCCACCCAAAGATGCAGTGCGGATTGAAGAGTTTATTAATTACTTTGACTACGACTATCCAGAGCCAAAAGCCAATGATCCGTTTTCCATTTATCTGGAGTACTCAGCCTGTCCCTGGAACGAACAGCACAATATCGTTCATATCGGCTTGAAAGGTCGCAGTATTCAAAAAGACAAGCAACTGAAAAATAATCTGGTGTTCCTGTTGGATGTATCCGGTTCGATGAACAGCCCAGATAAACTACCACTGTTGAAGAAGGCGTTCCGCCTGCTTGTCAATGAATTGAACCCAAACGATATGATCTCGATTGTCGTCTACGCTGGCGCTGCCGGACTGGTACTGGAACCAACACCGGGTTCAGATAAAGAGAATATTTTAGCAGCAATTGACAATTTAAACGCCGGGGGATCTACGGCAGGTGGTGCGGGAATTCAACTGGCGTACAAAACCGCTAAAGAGAATCTTTTAAAAGAAGGCAACAATCGTATCATCCTGGCTACGGATGGTGATTTCAATATCGGTGTGTCGAGCACGTCGGAATTAACACGGCTGGTGGAAGATAAGCGCAAAGAGGGGATTTTCCTGACAATTTTAGGATTCGGCATGGGCAATATTAAAGACAACCGGCTGGAACAACTGGCCGACAAGGGCAACGGAAACTATGCTTATATCGATAACATTATGGAAGCGAAGAAAGTGCTGGTCAACGAAATTGGTGCAACGTTGTTCACAATTGCCAAAGATGTAAAAATTCAGGTGGAATTTAATCCGGCGAAAATTAAATCGTACCGGTTAGTGGGTTATGAAAATCGTTTGCTCACCGATAAAGATTTTGAGGATGACACCAAGGATGCAGGCGAAATCGGCGCCGGCCACACTGTCACCGCTTTGTACGAAGTGGTGCCTGCTGACAACCAGCCTGAAGACTATAAGCTGAAATATCAGGAAACCAAAGTCAACAAAAACGCCACTTCATCGGATGAAGCGCTGACAGTACGCATCCGCTACAAACAGCCGGATGGTAGTACGAGCACTGAAATCGTGAACGTTGTGAAAGACAAACCATTAGCACTGTCTAAAACGAGCGATAATTATCGGTTCTCTGTTGCTGTGGCCGAATTCGGCATGATTCTTCGCGACTCGCAATTTAAAGGAAATGCCAATATGAAGAATGTCACTCAATTGGCCAAAGCCTCGCTCGCCAAGGATGAATTCGGGTACAGGGCTGAGTTTGTACGACTGGTGGATACGGCAGAATTATTGATGAAGCAACAGTAAATCAAGCGAATCATGTCCCATAATAAAGAAGCCCGGTGATAAATTAAAAAATCCGGGCTTCGCTGATTCTATCAAACATTGCATTTGTTTACTCGTCTTCTCTATTGTCTGGGTCTTTCATTGTAAAACAGGGTAAGAATCGTACAGGTGTCGGCTCGACACCGATTGCAGATGGCAGACAGCAAGCCCAGCCAACGGTTAAATCCTGGCGGAAATTTTCACTCAGCTTCTACTTTATTTTCTACATTTATAATATCCCTTCTGATAAAATTTTCAAATAATAGTACCACGTTGTTTAATTCTTTTAACAAAAACAGACAACGTAACAATCCTCATGAAATTTGTAACATGTTCGTAACATTGCAATGTTACATTTGCAACATTAGAAAATTTCTGATCATGAATAGGGGCAAACTGTGAATGATCAGATTGGTACTTTGAAATCAAAAAACCTAATATTAACCCTAACCTGGATAAACCAGAATTAAAAAAATTAGACAGGATAACAGGATGAACAGGATTTCTTAGAGGAAGAGATTATACAAATCC
>JAFGDW010000068.1 GCA_016931935.1 Candidatus Zhuqueibacterota bacterium
AATCCTGTGAATCCGTGAAATCCTGTCTAAAATATGTTTTAACATTTACTGCCAAAAAATGTCAGAAAATAATTTCTCAGTTACTAATTAAGAGTGATCAGTTATCAGTCCGTCACGGAATGATGGATAAATGGCATTCAGAAATCAGATAGTAGGTACAAGAATAAATTATAACAACCCAACCTTCTGTTTAATTTCGTCCATCTTTGATTCAGCGATCGCAGATGCTACCATAGCACCACTCTTCAAAACCATATTCAACTCTTCCGGCGCGTTTATTAATTCAATAAACCGTTGCCGAATCGGCTGTAACGATTCAATCACAACCTCTGCCACTTCCGTCTTCAACGTGTCATAACCTTTTCCCACAAAATGGTTTTCAATTTGGGAACGAGAGGTATTTGTAATTCCTTCATAAATTTCCAGCAAATTATTAATTCCTGCTTTATCCGGATCATCACTGAATTTTATCTCGTTGCGGATGTCTGTGACAGCATTCCGAATACTGTGGCGGATGACATCCGGCTCATCCGTTAAACGAATTGCATGATTTGGTTTGCTGGTATCGCTTTTACTCATTTTTTTTGACGGATCGTTTAACGCGCGAATACGTTTTCCACTGCCGGGAATTACCGCACTGGGTAGTTTGAATGTGTCGCCAAATAATCGATTGAACCGTTGAGCAATATCCCGCGCAAACTCAATATGCTGTTTCTGATCTTCCCCCACCGGAACTTCATCCGTATCATACAATAAAATATCCGCTGCCTGCAAAACGGGATAATCAAGCAATCCGATATTAATACCATGGCGTGTCAGTGATTTTGCCTTAAATTGTGTCATACGCTCCAGCCAGCCAAGTGGAGAAATGCAATTGAGAATCCAGCAACATTCGGCGTGGGCTGGCACAGTGCTTTGCACAAAAATGGTACTCTTCGCCGGATCTATGCCACAGGCTATGTACATGGCCGCTATTTCCCGGGTAAGCCGCTTGCGGACCTCCGGTTTTTCTGAGGATGTCAGTGCATGCATATCCACGATACAAAATAAACCATCCACACTATCCTGCCGCAATGCCGCCGGACGAATGGCACCCAGATAGTTGCCAATATGCAGCATTCCCGATGGTTGAATGCCTGAAAATACCCGAGGTCGTTGATGTTTTATCGTGTCAACCATAATTCAACTCTTTTTTATTTAGCCTCATTTTTTATAAGGTTAATTAAACTACCAGCTAAAATTGACTGTCTTTGACGCAATGAAAGCATATGAATAGTTCGTATAACTTCACCTGTTCTTTTATTAGTAATCTCAATTTCATCATCCAGTTGAAGCTTATTTCGAAGATACTTCATTGCGAGCCGGTCATTTTGTCCAATTTTTTCAAAATCCGTAGCATCCACAAAAATCAATGGCAAAATTCCAAAGTTAACCAAATTCTGAAAGTGAATCCGTGCAAAACTTTTTGCAATGACAACTTTTACACCTAAATACCGTGGCGCTAATGCCGCATGTTCACGACTCGATCCTTGTCCATAATTTTCACCGGCAATAATTGCTGAACCAATTTCCTGAAAGCTGATCGCACGATCAAAATATTCCGAATCAATAGGGTTGAACACAAACTTACTGATTTCGGGAATATTGCTGCGATACGGCAATACTCGTGAACCTGCCGGCATAATTTCATCGGTTGATATATTGTCACCCACTTTTATCAAAACCGGTATTTCCAAATTTTCAAGAATTGGCTGAAAACTTGGAAGTGGCTTGATATTGGGTCCCTTTTCAATTTTCACGTTTTCACCATTTGCTGAAGGTTGCTGCAGCATTTTTGTATTAATAATAATCTCGTCCGGCTCCTTAAACTGTGGACACGAAATCCCCAATGTTCGTGGATCGGTAATTTTTCCCGTCAGCGCTGATGCGGCTGCAGTTTCGGGACCGCACAAATACACGTGATCTTCCGTTGTGCCCGAACGTCCGGGGAAATTACGTGGTACTGTGCGTAAACTGATTTTTCCGGTTGCCGGCGCCTGGCCCATGCCAATGCACCCGTTACAACCCGCCTGGTGAATGCGTCCGCCCGCGCGAATAAGCCTACTCAAATAACCTTGCGCGACCAGATTTTCCAGCGTCTGTCGCGAGGTTGGGTTTATGTCAAATGATACATGATCGTTTATCTCTTTGCCTTCAACAATGAGTGCTGCAATAGCAAAATCTCGAAATCCCGGATTTGCGGAGGAACCAATCATCGCCTGATAAATATCTTTCCCGGCAACTTCTTTTACCGGCACCACATTCCCCGGACTACTGGGCAGGGCGATCAGCGGCTCCAGTTCCGACAGATTGATTTCATCATAGTGATCGTAGTCCGCATTTTTATCCGCCATGAGCTCAATCCATGTGTCGTCACGCTGCTGTAGTTTTAAAAAACGCCGCGTTGCCTGATCGGATGGAAAAATAGTTGACGTGGCTCCCAATTCCGCACCCATGTTAGCGATGACATGTCTGTCCATGGCAGACAAATGGTCAAGTCCGGGACCATAATATTCAATTATTTTTCCGACGCCGCCAGCCACGCCATGACGTCGCAGCATTTCCAGAATAACATCCTTGGCGCTCACCCAATCGGGCAATCTGCCGGTCAAGCGGACGCCAAATATCTCCGGCATGTTCACATAAAGCGGTTGTCCGGCCATTGCCAGAGCGACTTCAAGGCCACCAGCTCCCATGGCCAGCATGCCCAGCGACCCTGCGGCACAGGTATGGCTATCGGAACCGAGCAATGTTTTACCGGGTATTCCGAATCGCTCCATATGAACGGGATGGCTGACCCCATTCCCCGGTCGACTGAACCATACGCCAAACTTGTCGCATGCGCTTTGCAGAAACAGATGGTCATCCGCATTCCGGAAGTCGGGCTGTAACAGGTTATGATCGACGTACTGTGCAGATAATTCCGTTTTCACCCGCGATAGTCCCATTGCTTCAAATTCCAACATCACCATCGTGCCGGTGGCATCCTGTGTCAGCGTTTGATCAATTTTTAATCCAATCTCCCTGCCTGGCGCCATGTCGCCTTCGACCAGATGGGCTTCAATAATTTTATATGCAAGACTTTTATTCATTGTAACTTCTCTTTCGTTCGCTGTTACTATTCAGCCTGCAACAAACCGTCGGCTGAGCCAGTCTGCTTTTTTAAAGTTTCAGGGCTGAATAGATACTGTTAGCTTTTTATAGAACACGGATCAGACAGATATACACAGATCAGGACTGGTTTTGCCGGTAACTGGCTGTGCAAGGATTCTATTCGATATGATTTTTTTAAAAACCAGATAGAAACCTTTTATAAATCAATTTTTCAGAGTTTGAGTTAGCGGTAGCATCGCTCCAAGCGATGTTATCGCTCAACATCATAAAATCAGGAAAAAAATACACCCGGTAATCAGTACCAACTCATAAAGACTTTCTATCAATACTGCCCTGAAAAAAATCCGTGCAAATCCGTTCAATTCGTGTTCAATATCTCGCTTCAATTCACATTACACCACCGGAAAGTTATTAACAATTTCATCCGGATTCAGTAGCAATCGCACATATTGGGCACGCGTGTACGCCCACGGATCAGTAGCATTTTCCTTGCTTAGCTTGCCGCGAAAATCGTCAATAGATGAATATTCTTTTTGCTTCATCCATTCGGTCATTTGGTCTAGCATTTTTGTGATTTGATAAATATTATTTTTGTACAACGTGCTGACCACCTGTACACATTGTGCACCAGCCAGTAACATTTTTATCACATCTTCGGCTTCATAAATGCCGGTGCTACTGCAAATGTCACCTTCCAAATGATCATAAAGAAGACCGGCGAAGCGCAACGGAAATCGATTATCCGTGCGATCACTTAAATTGAACGGGAATCGATTTTTCTGTTTGTTAACGTCGATATCCGGTTCGAAGAATCGGTTAAACAGGACGAAACCATCAACTCCTATTTTATCCAACTGATTAATGAAATTCAATGGATTTGAATACAACGCGCTCAGTTTTACCGATACAGGGATAGAAATATGTTTTTTGATCTGCTTTAAAATATTCAATTGTTCTTTTTCGATCGCAGCGCCTTCCAGATCGAACTGTTTGGGGACGGCAAAAAAATTCAACTCCAATCCGTCAACCCCGGTCCCTTCAAGCTGTTGTGCGTACTCGATCCAGGTTTCTCCGTTAACAGCATTCAAGCTGGCAATTACGGGAATCGAAACAGCGTCCTTTGTTTTCTTAACCCAATACAGATGCTCTTTGGAACCAGCGTGTTCGAGGTGCGGGAAAATTGTTGTCATCTCCGCGTGCCGGTCATTGTATTTTTCCAAATCTTCATCAAATTTAAATCGTTCAATCTGAATTTCCTCTTCAAATAATGATTTTGTGACAATTGCCGCAGCACCGGCACGTTCAATATTTTTTATTGAATCCAAATCTGCTGTTAAACTGCTTGCCCCGGCTATAATGGGATTTTTTAACCGAAGCCCCATATACTGAGTTGTAAGATCTACCATTGGTTTTCTCCCTGCATGTTTTATTTCGATGATGGAAGATTAGTTATTTAAAATGCAATTTATGCGATAGTAATTTCCTGATCCAAATAAACATCCTGAATTGTGTGCAACAGTTCAACTCCCTGTTCCATCGGCTTCTGGAATGCCTTGCGTCCCGAAATCAGCCCCATGCCGCCCGCACGTTTATTGATAACCGCGGTACGCACTGCCTGGGCCAAATCATCGCTTCCCACCGATGCGCCGCCGGAATTGATAAGTCCCACTCGCCCCATGTAGCAATTCATGACCTGGTAACGCGTTAGATCGATGGGGTGATTCGTCGTTAATTGAGAATAAACGCGCTCATCGGTCTTACCGAAATCAAGCGCCGTGAATCCACCGTTGTTTTGCGGCATTTTTTGTTTGACGATGTCCGCTTCTATGGTCACAGACAAGTGGTTGGCCTGTCCGGTTAAATCCGCAGCCAGATGATAATCTTTATCCTTTTTAAAGGCTGAATTTCGTAAATATGCCCACAGGATAGTCACTAAGCCCAAATCGTGGGCATAACGAAACACCTCGGTTATTTCCTGAATTTGCCGTGTACTTTCTTCCGATCCGTAATAAATTGTCGCGCCAACAGCCACCGCGCCTATATCAAATGCCTGATCCACGTTGGCGAACAAAATTTGATCGTATTTGTTCGGATATGTCAACAATTCATTATGATTGAGTTTGACAATAAACGGAATTTTATGGGCGTACTTCCGGGCGACTGATCCCAACACACCCAGGGTTGACGCCACGGCATTGCAGTGCCCCTCGATTGCCAGCTTGACTATTTTTTGGGGATCGAAATAAATCGGATTCGGAGCAAATGCCGACCCCGCCGAATGTTCAATGCCCTGATCGACCGGTAAAATGGAAACATATCCAGTTCCAGACAGCCGACCGGTGTTCAGGATCGTTTGCAGATTCCTCAACACACTGGAACGGCGATCCGAATGAATGAAGGTCCGATCGATAAAATCTGGTCCCGGCAGATATAATTGATCCCGGGGGATTGTTTTACATTGATGTTCGAGTAAATACTCAAACTCGTTTCCTAATAACTCACGTATTTTATTGTTCATGGTTTTGCCTCGTTAGCTTATAAAATGTGTTCATCAAATTTAAGTTCGCTCAAAAGTTACACCACGAATTCCACCAATCATGCCAAAGGCAGATGCGTCCTTCGGCGCATTTTCACGAAGTGATTTTTAGCATAGCTTATACTTTTAACAGCTATAAATTGAGTATTCAAGTAATCCAATTTATGGTTATAATATTGGCCGCTGTTGGCCTTTAGCTATTAACTAATAGCGTGCTAAGGTTAGGCATTGAACTCTGTTTAAAATATGACCATTTGATGTATAACATCTGAATACTAATTGATAAATAATAATTCTACAATTCACACCAACACATCATATTTACTACAATCGCCAAATCTCAACAATCAAAATTGTTCCGGCTCGGGCTTCTTGATTTTCAATATTCGCGTTATATCGGGTACCAGGTCCTTAATCACCGGGAAATGTCCAACCGGTTTCACAACAACCGGTTCATCCAACGGCAAATTTTTCAATCTGGTTTTGCACATAAGCGCTGTTTTACCGTTAATCTCCGCGATACATGACGTACATCGTCCGCCATGGCAATTATAGCGGAATGCCAGATCAGGCGCGTCTTTCATTTGTATTTGTAATAGTGCATCCAAAACGACCATTCCTTCGCTAACTTCTGTTTCAAATTTTTCCAATGCACCATTCTGGTCTCCGCGATATATCAATAACGTTACTTTTTTATTCGTGTCGTTCATAATTTCACCCTGTAATTAACTTCTTAAGTTCATTTGGCATCGGCTCGACTGGTGATGTTGTTATATGTGGTTCACCATGTACATTGGTAATCACGATATGTTTTTTACCCCATTCATCGACCATGACGGGATAATCATCTCTCGTGTGAGCACCACGGCTTTCTGTGCGTTCAATGGCAGCACGCGTTATAAGCTCGGCTAAATTAAGCATGAATTTCAACGCCACCGCTTTATGCCAGGCCGGATTAAATTTGCGATTCCCCTGCACTTTTACATGCTGCAAGCGAAGCTTTAATCGATCCAATTCAATCTGTGCGAGCTTCAATCCGGCTTCATTTCTCACAATGCCAACATTTTCCTGCATCGTTCGCTGTAAATCATGATGCAGCACATATGGATTCACCGTTCCGGGTGAATCGAAATACGCTACCAGTTCTGCTTCATATTGTTTAATTTTATCGCGATTCAGTCGATGCGTTCGCGAATCCAGCCGGGCAAAATCCGCGGCTGTCACGCCAGCCCGGTTGCCGAACACCAACAGATCCGATAACGAATTTCCGCCCAAACGCGTCGCTCCGTGGGCGCCGGCAACAACTTCTCCAGCAGCGAAAAGGCCATCAACCGTGCTTTGTTCCGTTGCCGGATCGACCTTTATTCCCCCCATCATGTAATGACAAGTGGGGCCAACTTCCATCGTGTGTTTCGTGATATCAATATCCGCCAAATCCATAAATTGCTCGTACATAGCCGGCAGTTTCTGTTTAACTTCATCCACGGATTTATGTGAAATATCCAGATAGACGCCACCATGCTCGCTGCCGTTGCCGTTTTTAATTTCACTATAAATGGCTTTGGAGACAATATCGCGGGTGGACAATTCCATACGTTCGGGATCATACTTTTCCATGAAGCGTTCGCCATGCTTGTTTTTTAAAATCCCCCCTTCACCGCGGACAGCTTCGGTTACGAGCATTCCCCGCACGCCCATCGGCCACACCATGCCGGTGGGATGAAATTGCACGAATTCCATATCGATAAACGCTGCACCAACAGCATATGCCAGAGCATAGCCATCGCCCGTACAATCATAGGAATTGGAATTAACTTGCCAAATTTCCCCGAGTCCGCCGGTTGCCAGCACAACCGCTTTTGCCTGAAACACAACACAACGGCCATCATCCTTATAGAAACCAAACGCTCCGGCAACGCTGCCATCTTCTACCACAAGATGAGTAATAAGGCATTCGGAATGGAAATCTATCTCCGAAGCAATAGCTTTTTTCTGCAACGTTTGTAACATAACGAGTCCGGTTTTGTCGCCCTTATGGCACAAGCGCCGATAACTATGCCCACCAAATGGCCGTTGCAGAATTTTGCCATCCGGGGTATGATCGAAACCTGCGCCCCATTGTTCAAGCTCCAGCACACGCACCGGAGCATCCTGCGTATGCAGCTTGACCATGCGCCAATCATTGAGAAACTTCCCCCCTTTAAGTGTGTCTCTAAAATGGACTTCCCAGTTATCAGCGGAATCCAGATTTCCCAACGCAGCGGCGATTCCACCTTCTGCCATTACGGTATGCGCTTTCCCCGGAGGCGACTTGCTAATGATTGCGACAGAAGCGCCTTCTTCTTTTGCAGCGATCGCAGCTCGCAATCCGGCGCCGCCAGCGCCAATTACCAAAACATCGTACTTAAATAATTCCATGGTTTTCTCTTTTATTATTGATTTTGATTATCAGAAATTGAGCGATTTTATTGCCTGATTCAGCTTATCAATCCTCATTGCCATTATGATAATGAATATTCAAACGTTGCCCGAGTCCGCCGCGGCGGAGCAACATTCGTTCGAGAGTCAACTTCGACACCGTTCGTGTTTCAATGCATTTGAACGACACGCCGATGCGAGATAGCAACCTCATCCGAAGGTTTGACTTAGTTGAAGTTCTCGGATAAGCACCAGACTAAACCGATTCAAACGTAATATCATCCACCGATTTCACAACATCGCCTGCATAAAGTGATGATATTTGTCTCAAAGTTAGCGCCTGATCGAATTCTGTTAATGCTGAAATTCCATTAGCCGGTACAATCACATGAAACCAGCGCAAACCCGCCGAGGCTGCTGTGTGCAGTACACAAATATTGGCAACCGTTCCCACAATCACTACGTGCTCAACATGCCACATCCGGCTTAAAAAATGCTCAAGCCAGGTGCCGTAAAAACCATCATAGCGATTCTTCCGGCAAATCAAATCACCCTTTCGCGGATTTAGTTCATCGACAATCTGCCAACCCCATGAATAGCTAACACAATGTTGCGGCCAAATGTCGAATTCGGGATCATTTTCGATTTGTGTATCCTGGGTATAAACGATATGCACGCCTTTTGCCCGGGCCAACTTTAATAAGCGTTGATTATGTGGAATTGTCTCTGCTGCCGATTCAACCACCAACGAGCCTCCCGGTTTTATGAAATCATTCTGCATATCCACAATCACCAGCGCTGTTTTGGATGCCGGAATTGATACATTTTCTCTATATGAAATATCAGGCACATCCACATTTTTTCCGGGGATAAAGTTAAAATTCATGATATTTCTCCGACCTGATTTGTTGTTTGCTGAATTAGTTTTTGTTTCATCTCCCATAATTTCTGGGTCAACGAAACATGGTAAATATGAGGTTCGATCAGTCGCTTTACCCCGGCATCCAGTTTATTTATATCATTATCACGAACCTCACGGATTTTTTCTATCGACGGGAACTCATATGTTATTTTGCCATCCTGCATAATATCGATTAGTAACGGCTCAACCGCGGAAATAGAGCTTAACATAAGCTTGCGGAATTTGCTGACGTCGTTCGGGTGACGCAATATCAGCGAGCTCATTTCGCCAGGATGTTCATCATCAGCGCTCATCAAATCTGCGATGGCTCGATCCCGTTCATCATAAATGCGCCAGACTTTTTTACTGCCCGGATTAGGAACCTTGTGCAAATTCTCGGATATTTTTATGACAGGTAACCAATTCCCGTTTTTGTTTACTGCAACCAACTTATAAACGCCACCTAACGCTGAAAATCCTGCCGACGTAATCAGCCGGGTTCCGACGCCATATACAAGCCGACGAATCAAAGCATCGGGATCGAGATCATGCGATGGCGCTTCTTCCTGGATTTGTGTAATAATTTGCCAGATCTTCAATTCATCCAAATCATTGGACAGAACAATACTAACATTTTCAAATCCTGCATTGTTTAGCATGACCGCTGCTTTAATACTCAAATACGCCAGGTCGCCGGAATCAAGACGGATGCCCAATGGCTGCTGCCCTTTACGTTTCATTTCCTCAAACACCCGAATCGCATTGGGTATGCCGCTCTCCAATGTATTTATCGTGTCGACCAGCAAGATACAGTTATCCGGGTATGACTCAGCGTACGCGCGGAATGCATCCAATTCACTCATGCCCATCGCCAGAAAAAGTTGCACCATACTGTGTGCATGGGTGCCTTTTGGCGGAAATCCCAACACATGCGAAATTCCCACATTCGAGCTGAAATCCGCACCGCCAATTAAAGCAGCACGCACACCGGCATTGGCGCCCCGATCATGTCCGCGCCGGGCGCCAAATTCCAACAACAACTGTCCCTGCCCACTCAACTTAATTCGCGATGCTTTGGTGGCAATCAATATCTGATAATTTAATTGATTTAATAGCGCCGTCTCTAAAATCTGGGCAGCCACCAGCGGGCCTTGCACAACAGTTAACGGAACATTAGGATGAACGACACGTCCCTCCGGAATAGCGCTAATATGCAAATCTGTGAACGAAACGTTATTTTGCAGCCACTTCAAGAAACTCATTTCAAACATCGCTTTCCCGCTACTGTCGCGCTGATCCGCCAGCAATCGAATATCTGCACCGGTAAATTGCACATGCTGCATCCAGTCGACCAGCCACTCAAGGCCAGCATTGATGCAATAGCCGGCCTTGTGGCTTCCGTAATTGGGATAATCCCGGAAAAAATGCTCGAACTGCACCTGCTGTTCATGCAATCCCATTCGATAGTAAACCTGGGACATGGTCAACTGGTACTGATCGGTAAACAGCATACCTTCGGAAATATATTGATTGAATTTGTCCATTTCAGAAATTCCGCGTTAACTTTTCATCGAACGATAAATATCCACTGCTTTACGGATCATTTGATTTGCATATCCCCATTCATTGTCATACCAGGCCATTATTTTGACAAGATTGCCGTCAACCACCTGAGTCATGGTCATGTCGACAATAGAGGCATGGGAATCTTTAATAATATCTGACGACACAATCGGCTCATCCGTCGTTCGCAGAATACCCTGGTATCGTTTTGTGGTTGCCTCTTCTGTCAAAATTTGGTTCACCTGCTCTACCGATGTATTCTTTTCACTGATGAAAACAATATCCGCAAGCGACCCGACCGGTATCGGCACACGCACCGAGACGCCATCAAATTTGCCTTTATATTGCGGCAAGGCTTTTGTTGTGGCAATCGCCGCCCCGGTAGATGTCGGGACGAGATTCTCCGCGCCAGCCCGTCCACGCCGCATGTTTTTGCCCGGACCATCGACAAGCGCCTGCGATGCCGTGTAAGCATGAATCGTTGTCATGATTGCTTTTTGAATGCCAATTCGCCTGCCGATTATTTCGACAACGGGAGTAATACAATTTGTCGTACAACTTGCACACGAAATAATTTCCGGCAGGTTATCCGAACTGCTGACGCCATGAACAACCGTCAGCACTTCTTCGCTTTTTGTCGGCGCCGACAAAATCACCCGCTTTGCCCCGGCGCGAAGGTGCATTTCCAAATCGTTCTTTTTGGTGAAAACACCGGTGCACTCCAGCACAATATCAATTCCCAATTCTTTCCATGGCAATTTCAGCGGATCTTTTTCGTGAAATACCTGACATGACTTGTCCCCAACAATAAGTCTGTCATTATCGTGGCGCACATCCTTTTCATACCTGCCGTAGACAGTGTCATATTTCAGCAAATACGCCAGGTTTTCAGTCGGAACCAAATCATTGATTGCGACCAGTTCCAATTCCGGAGTATCGGAAATAATTTTCAACGACGCCCGGCCGATTCTCCCCAATCCATTTATTGCTACTCGTGCCATTTTATTTCTCCTTTTTAAGGATAGTTATTATTTATTGTGAAGCTGGGGAACGTCGCCCTAATTCTATCTCGCTGCCCGCAAGCAGGGCGAGATAGAATATTCCCCCCAGCGCTGGAAAGCGCGCAGGACTATCGCCTTCGAAGGGGGATGATCACCCATATACTGCAACAAAATCACAAACATCACTCTTTATTTTCCGTCTCCACTAACTTCTGCAATGTTTCCTGCAGTGTCTGCAAGGCATTGCTGGCTTCCTGAAACTTTTTATCCCCTAACAATCGCAGGTAGTCTTCAAATGCATTGTTAGCTTTTCTAATTAGATCACTTGTGGAAATGTCCAGCGCACCGATATCATTCTCCAAGGAACCGGTTTGTGTATGATCTTCAAAAATGCCCTTGAGCGCCTGATCGAATGTTGCGGCATAGCTGAGATTATCGTCGTGCATCACCGCGACAAGCCGGAGTTCAGGATAAGCGGCAATTTCCGCCTGCAAATAAATCGGTTCCACGTACAGCAGCGTCTCATCGATGGGAATTGCCAGCACATTGCCACGAATCACGTTGGAGCCATGCTGATCCCACAAGCTTAACTGTCCCGACAGAAAGCTGTCCTGATCGATTTTTGTCTCCACCTGCTGCGGTCCGAGAATTCGTTTTTCTTTCGGGAAATTATAGGCTAAAAACCGACCATAATTATCACCATCACACATGCCAGCAATCCAGCCGATCATGACCTGGCGGTTTTTGGGAGTGAATGGCAAGATGAGTGAATATTCCGGTTTCTTCGAACCGGGCAACTCCCACATAATGTAATAGGGTTCCACCGGTTGCACGTGGCTGTAGTACTTTTCCGTGGCGCGAATCCACAAATCTTCCTGATTATAAAACACCGTCGGATCGGTCATGTGATATTTGGCATACATCAACCCCTGCGCCAACAACATGTCCGCCGGATAGCGTACATGCGCCATCAGGTCGGCTGGCATGTCGGCTTTCTGTTTAAATAGTGTCGGGAAAATTTTTTCCCATACCTGAATAATAGGATCCCGATTATCAAAAACGTAGAAATCCACATTCCCGTTAAATGCATCCACCACCACTTTGACTGAATTGCGAATGTAGTTCACCCCGTCCAAATTGGAAGCTACATCCGAAGTGAGCATTCGGGTGCGATTGCCCTCTTTGTATTCGATGTATTCTTTGGATGAAAACGGCTCGCTGTAGGGGTAATAATCTGAGGTGGTGTAAGCATCGATAATCCAGTACAGTTTTCCATTCACTAACACAATGTAAGGATCATCATCGAACGTGAGAAACGGCGCCAGTGTTTTTATCCGTTCTTTAATTTGGCGATGAAACATAATGCGACTATTCGCTGTGGGATAGCCCGAAAGTAACAATCGGGTGCCGTCGAACTTCCAGCCAAATAAAAATTTGCGCCACAGGTTGGAAATCTGTACGCCGCCGGCGCCGGAATAGCGCACATAAATATTATCTTCGCCACTGGGATAATCAAACTCTTGTTCTTTTGAATTAACAATCACGTGAGTGTTTGTCAATTCACCATAATAGATTTCCGGTCGTTTCACATTTAAGCTTGGGTAAGCGCTTTTGGGCGGAATGTCTTTTATCAACAGATTGGGCAGTCCCTGCGGTGTAAACTCACTGACAGTCGTCAATGTGAGCCCGAAGCCATGCGTATACTTAAATCGCTGATTGACAAACGTCTGGCTTTGAGCCGGTAAATTTGCCAATTCCAGCTCACGCGCCGACACCATTACCTGGCGATAGGCATTATTAATCATGTAACGGTCAATATCTACATCAGAGAATTCATAGTATAAACGAATTTCCTGAAATTGCTTGTACACAGCAACCAGCGCCCGATAATCCCATAACCGAATATTGGAAAATAAATTCTGGTTTTGATCGACCATTTCCGGAGTAAACTGCGCCGACACCGGAAATTCCCGTTTCTCCACCCGATCCAGATTAAAGGCATGTCGTGTAAATTTGATGTTATTGCTGATGTAAGGTTTTTCATAGGTAATTTCGTTGGGTTCAACACTAAGCCATTGCAGCAGTCCGGGAATCACGGTTAACAGAATAAACCAACCAAGAAACATCACAATCGCTGTACCGAGCAGCACCGCAGGTTGTCCGGCTTGTTGAGAACGAACACGTCTGCTGACTACGCGTTTTAACAAATTCCGCAGCGACGGAATTAGCAAAAAAATGCCCAATGCAACTGTTATAATCACAGTCAATAAATACGCCGGTAGCCGAACATGAACATCCGTCCAGCCGGGGCCAGTCACTGCACCCCAGTGTGAAAACATAAGATGGAACCGGGCCAGATACTTTCCAAACGCGAGCATAAAAAGCAGCACAGCCGCGCTAATGTATACAGCGGAGGTAGCACGCGAGCTTGTTGTTTCTTCAATCTGAGAAATGTCAAATTGAATGGCCTGATTTCGAATGCGGAGATAAATGGCGCTCAACGCAGCAACGAAGGCAACAACTGCTAACAGGAGCAGTAGCTTGTACAACATATCATAAAACGGCAATGTGAACAGATAAAAGCTCACGTCTCTGCCAAAAATGGGATCTTTTAATTGCGTGGAGACCCGATTGAGATAACGCAAAATCAATCCCCAATTGGAAGCGCTCATCGCTGCGCCCAATAAAAACCCGGCTGCACGGGCTGTACAACGGATGAACTTTTTCTGTTTGGGAACGGCAAACGTCAGCATGAATACAACCAGCCATCCAACAAATGCGCCCAACGCCATAAAAACTATTTTTGCACCAATTTCAATCCAGAAACGCTGTGCATGGCCAACCGATTGAAACCACAACACGTCTCCCCAGAATCCCATAAACCAGAAAAAGCACAGCGTGACGACGGCAATTATCCCCCCCGAGACAATGCGTCCGATACGGCGGTTCGTAATACCGGATACGAATAGTACAGCAGCAATTCCCAATAATATAATTAATAATGCAGTGTACATGGTATTTCCTTTGTTAAACGGTCTTGAGATTTATGTCAGCTCCAGCCTGTTCCCTTGCTTGTCTACTTAGAGCCGATCCGAAGACCTCAATTTAAAGATATCCGTCGTCTGAACTTGTCGAAGCCGACCTTCGCAGGAGTTGCCTTCGACACCGTTCGCGCCGTGAACAGCGGCGATACGAGACGGCAGGCTCAGGCAACGAAACAGGCAATCAGATTTAGTTTTCAGATTGGCCCCTACTCATGCCGTTGCCGGCAGTACTCATCTTCGTATTCAATTTCAATCGTCGTGTGTTCAAAATGATTGTCAGCCAAATAATTCTGAACCTGACTTTTCACATGAATAACTTCATTTTTGGTAGCGGCTTCGTCAACCACGACATGCGTTGTCAATACATGATGCTCGCCATCGAGCGACCAGATATGAGTATGATGCGTCGATTTCACATGTTTTAAATTTTTTAAAAACTGTTCGATTCCCTTCACGGTAATTTTATCCGGAACACCCTGCAAAAACAGCATTGACGTTTTTATCAGCTTTCTGAACACATTGAAGAATACATAACAGGTGATTAGTACGGATAGAATCGGATCGAGCACATGAATATCTTTGATATACAAAAAAACGGCAATTATAAAAACAGCCGCCCAGCCGAGAACATCTTCCAGCAGATGCCAGGTGACAACCTGCTCATTCAACGAGTGCCCTGTTCGTAATCTTAGTACAGCCATTCCGTTAACAACAATTCCCAACACAGCAAATGCAATCATCCCCTGCGCATCCGAATGCTCAGGATGAAGAATCCGGGGAATGGCGTTTGACACAATAATAATTGAACCAATAAGTAAGATAATAATATTGATTAAAGCTGCCAGAAGTGAAAAACGTCGGTAGCCATAGGAGAATCGATCCGTTTTTTCGCGCTGCGAAAAACGATCGAGAAACCAGGACAATCCCAGCGAAATGTTGTCGCCCAAATCATGCAGCGCGTTCGATAATATCGCCAGGCTGTTGGTCATCCAGCCGCCAACGAATTCCAGAATTGTAAATGCAAGATTCAGAAAAAATGCAATTTTAATATTTTTAGTAGAGTTGTGTGATGCGCTCATTGTGGTCCTTTAAAATTTACTACATTTTCAATAAGAATTCTGTCGCTTTCAGGAACGTTGGATAAAAGGCTGAGGCGCAGGCCAAGGTTGAGATGGGTTCTAGTATTTGCTACTTTCCCGCGCCTTAGCCTAAGCCTCTGCCTATTATATAAAATTTAACATAATCAACTAACTAGTTTGCCGGCGGTTGTTCAATCGACACCTGAATCCGCTGGCTGGCGGCTATAATGTTCTCCAGTGATGTCGCCAGATTAAGAATGCTTTTTTGAATTATCGCGATCTGATCCTTCACATCTTTCTGCTCAATTAAATTTTGATTCGTTGTCATTGCGTTTAATTGATCGGTCATTTCATCCAACTGGGCGACCATGCCATCAAGGCTGGTCATAAAGAATTGTCGATTGCTCCACACCTGCATTGCTGATGAGCTATCTTCCATCACTAGCTGTCGCCACGCTTCAATACGCGTACTCATTTGCTGAATTCGCTGCGACATCTGTAGTGACGTTATCATTTCCGCTTGATTGTTTAGCGTCATGGATTCTGCCATATGCTGTTGGAATGGATTTTTGGTGATGCGATCCTTAAAAACGACCAGCAATAATAGCGCAATTACCAGGACAATGAGTGCGTATATACTTCGTTTATGAATGGTTTCCATAATTTCTTCTCCAAACACTCCGTTTTAACCTTACCCAATATTCATCCCGGGTAATGCGGAGGGAGCCATCATTACCCGGAATATAGCGACGAATGATTCTGCGTCATGGCCGCTTGATAAAACTAATGAGAAACAGGAACAGTACGGATCCAACCACTGCCATAACGAGTGATCCAGTGAAACCATAGGCAGTGATACCCACCACATCAAACACAAATCCTCCGACAATCGCGCCAATCACTCCAACAATTAAATTCCCCAATACACCAAAACCACGTCCACGAATTAATCGACCGGATAACCAGCCGGCCACCAAACCAATAACTAAAAACCAGATTACATTCATATTAGTTTCCCCTGCCGCTATTTTGTGGTAGTGTTTTTAAATCGTGTTTAGACGTTTTGATCGCTTGCTCAAGTGTGGCAATTGATTCATCGATGCCTGCCTTTAAATCCCGCCATGCCTGACCTGAAGCCGATTGTAATTGATTGGCCCTGTTTTTCAACTCGGTTAAATTTGTATCCAAACTGGCGATTTCAAGATTCAGCTCAATTTTTGTTTTTTCAGTCGTGTATTTTGTCTTCATTTGCATAGCCTGAATATCATTGGACAACGAATCAATTTGCGCCTGTAATTCCTGCTGATACTGCTCCATCTGCTGGGCGGTATATTCACCGGTCGTTTCGACAACATCCTGAGCTTTATTTTTAATATCCTTCATCGACACATTATCATTTCCCTGCTTCTCATTTGAACTACAATTTAAAAATGAAAAAATGATGAAGATTATGAGTACTAGTTGTTTCTTCATGTTATTTTCCTTTATTTCATTGTTAATTTTCCGATAGAAATTTGCTTCCTACTGTTTTGCATTCAAATTGACATTCAATGGCGCTGCTTCGTGTTGCTTGCCCTGCCCCATGTACAACGTGACATGTGGAAACGGAATTTCGATATCGTGTTCCTCAAATGCCTTTTTCAAACGTCTGTTAAACTCACGCGCAACATCCCATTGCTTTATGGGCTTGGTGGTGGTTCGTGTTTTGATAATGATTGCCGAATCAGCGAACTGATCGAGTCCCAATATTTCCATAGGAGCAATAATATGCTTACCAAATACCGGATCGTCGCGCAAACTTTCATCCACCTGTTTAATCACTTCGATAACTTCGTCTACATCTTCACGATATGCGACACCAATATCGAATACATAGCGTGAGTATTCCTTCGTCATGTTTGTTACAATGTCAATCTTACCATTGCGGACGTAATGCACATTACCCGCTAAATCCCGCAGAATTACCATCCGCAGATTTATTTTCTCCACCAGTCCGTCGACTCCGGCAATCTGCACCACATCACCAACGCGAATTTGATCTTCCAATAGAATAAAAAAACCACTAATGACATCCTGCACCAAATTTTGTGCGCCAAACCCAATAGCCAAACCAACAACCCCTGCCGCGGCCAGGATCGGTCCGATTTCCACGCCCAATTCGCCGAGAATAATTATTACGGCTGTCACTAATATTGTAATGGTTAACAAATACTGGACAACGGATTTAAGGGTGTCCGCCCGTTTTCTGAATTCAATGTCTTCCTTCTGTTTTCCGAACGCATAGAATAATTTGCCCGAAATCATCCTCACAACTTTGAGGCCGAGCATCGTCAGGATAACGACTATGATAATTTGTAAACCACTGCTGATAAACCATTCACCGATAATAGTGATGTAATTTTCCAGATGCATGAGTGTTTCTCCTGAGTTGGTACTATTTATCAATTGCTATCGAATCGTACAAGTATCACATAAAATTATTTATTCAATGGTGTTGTATAGTTAATTCACAATCTGTACCAATTCAATATCATATGTGATATCCTTACCAGCTAAAATATGATTGGCATCGATTGTCACGTGTGACTCCGTTTTATCGATGACCCGGGCTTGTACCTTCCCCCCATTCGAAAGCTGAAGGTTGTATACATCACCGACTTTTGGTTGCTTGTTTTTAAATTCATTCAAATCGAAAGTAAACACATAATCTTTGCGATATGGACCATAAGCTTTTTCCGCCGGAACAGTCACGGAATTGGATTCACGTTCGGACATACCAATAATACCATTCTCAATAAGCTGATTGGTATGGTCTTTTCCCAGGGTTACTTTTATAGGCTGCTTCGCTTTTGTCGATGCGACTACTTTATCGTCGTTGATCCGAGCAGTGTAATGTAACAATATCGTATCACCAACTTTTGCCCGCTTTTTTGTTTTTTTGTTGATAAGTTGCTTTTTCATGTTATCTTCCCTTCTGTTGATTAGCTATGTTGATTTCAAATCGTTAAGAGGAAAAACATGGCATTCGTTGCATTTCTTACATCTTGACCACACAAATCGGCTTTGCTTCTCTGCCATTTCAATCAACATAACCCGACGGGTTCTACAACGGCGACAATAATTAATAAATGTGTTCGGCTGATTCATATTATGACGCCCCATGAATCAGCATTTTCTCTCCGATATGGTCAAATTTAACAATAATTTTGTCAAAATCACCGCTGCCCGGTTTTAACTCGGTCACAACCCCCTTATCATCAAATGCAGGATGATAAAGCAATTGACCAGCCTCGTACGTTTTGGCGGGTTCATATTCCTTAACTTGATCCGTGACCTGATGATCGTTAATTAATGCATTATTTGCTTTTCGGATCGCCAGTTTTTCCAAATTTTTGTTCTTGATCATTGTTGCACCATGACAGACTTTACAACGCAGCCAATAAATATCCAGTTCGTCATTATGGCTGGCGATTTCCATGTCTGTCATCCCGTTGCATATTGAACAATAGTGCTCAACTATTTTTTTTAGATATTTTGACATGTCATCTCGCTCCAAAATTTTTTGACAATTTTAAAAATCGCGCGTTAATTGCTACAATCACCGTACTGATGGACATGAGAATAGCGCCCACAGCCGGATTTAATAGAATGCCGTACGAGTATAAAACACCGGCCGCTAAGGGAATCGCAAACACATTATATCCTGTGGCCCAGCTCAAATTTTGCAGCATTTTTCTATAGGTTGCTCTCGATAGCGATAACATATGCAATACATCGAGCGGATTGCTGCGGACAAGAATAATGTCCGCTGTTTCAACTGCAATATCTGTCCCGGCGCCGATGGCAATTCCCACATCCGCCTGAGCCAGTGCTGGTGCATCGTTCACACCGTCACCGGTCATGGCGACGGTCAGTTTTCGGGCTTGTACTTCTTTAATTTTATCCGCTTTATCTGTGGGAAGTACTTCAGCAAAGTATTCATCGATATCCAATTCATCGGCGATCTGTTTGGCAACGTGCATGTTGTCTCCGGTTAACATTATTGGGGTAATTGCCATTCGTTTCTATTGTGTGATCGCCTCCCGTGCCTCACGCCGAATGATGTCGGCAAGGGCAATCGCACCGGCAGCTTGATTGTTTATCAATACAAAAATTACTGTTCTGCCCTTATTCAATAACTCATTTATATGATTATTGTTGAAATTTGCATTCATATTGTGTAAATAGCCAGGGCTTACCACTTTTACATCATTCCCGTTCACTTTACCTTCGGCGCCTTTTCCCGGGATAGAATTAAAATTGATAACATTCCATATTCCTTCTGCTTCATCCACAATGCCTTTGGCGACCGGATGCTCGGAATTATTTTCCACGGCACCACCGATTACTTTATCATCCTGCAATTTCGTTACCGGTAGCGATTCCCCGGAAATCAACGCTTCATTGACCGACGAGACGCCTTCAATAACAATCCCATCTACCGGAATTTTTTCGCCCGGCTTGACGAGTACGCGATCACCTTTTTTTAACTCATCAATTTTGACATCCTCGGTTTTTCCATTTGCAAGTCGCCGATGCGCCTCGGATGGTAATAGCTTTGCAAGGTCTTCAATCGTACGGGATGCCCCCATCACGGACTTCATCTCAATCCAGTGGCCGAGCAACATGACATCGATCAGTGTTGCCAGTTCCCAATAGAATAATTTCCCATTTCCGATAAAAACAATCACGCTGCTGTATGCATACGCCACGGTAATTGACAGGGCAATCAGCATCATCTCATTCCCGGCGATTTGGCACGCAGTTCGTTCAGCATGCCTTTGAGAAACGGATAGCCACCGTAAATAAATATCATTGAGGCAAACAGTAACAGTACATAGATATCATTTGAAAATCGCAGGACATCACCAACGCCTAAAAATTGTTGGATCATCGGGGACAGCACCAGTACGGGCACAGTTAATGCCAGCGCAAACCAAAAACCTTGTCGAAAATCTGCCACCATATGCGAATGATGATCGTGATGACCATGAGAATTGTGAACCGTCTGATGTATATGCTGATGATGATGTTCGTGCGTCTTCTTGTCGATGCGGGATTCATGTAATGAGTTATTTGCAACGTTGTCGTAATGATGTGTTTCTGTTTTAAGCTTTGTATGATTCATAACCAAACTTTCTGTAACGAATTAAATGACATACCTTGTCACAAATCATCAGTTTGTAACGCCTAATTAAGAATTACTTTTTGGCATAAATTTCGTAGTTCAGAAATAATTGGCATTCTATTCTCCTGGCCTCCTCTGAAGACAACCTGGTCGTCAATAACAATGTTTGGCGAGCTCATCAATTGGTATTTTTCAATTAATGCGGGATTGTCATCAACAAACGCAATATCGCAGGGCATATCCAGTCCATTCAGCCGTTGCAAAAGTGTTCGTGCATAATTGCAATTTTTGGTCGCAACGATCATTATGGTTTTCATGTTAATATATCTCCCTGAACCGTATTTTCTGTCATCTAATTTTGGAATTGACATAATTCAATATTTAGTGATTGCAGGGGACGCTTATCCACATCCCCTGCTGTCTCCATATCGATAGCATGACTTGTCCATTCACCAATTATTAATAATTTCTAGCTCGTCAGGTCTTTCTTCTTTTCCTTAAATTCATTCTTATCTATTTCACCTCGTGCATACCGTTCCCGCAAGATATCAAGCGCTGAATGATTCGGCGAACTCAAGGGCCGTCTCGAAGTGAAAGCACGAATTCCCCAGATGAGCAGACCAAATAATATTAGCCATGAAATTATTTGAATAACCATTGCTATCCAGCTTCCATGAAATGGACTCCATTGATACATCATTATAATCACCCCTAACCTGGATAAACCAGAATTAAAAAAATTAGACAGGATAACAGGATGAACAGGATTTCTTAGAGGAAGAGATTATACAAATCC